>WRLS01000006.1 GCA_009776345.1 Oscillospiraceae bacterium
AACCGTGACGGCGCGCTCGCAGTGCTTGAATTCTTCTCACAGCCCGACGAGTATATCAATTTCACAAACGAGGTTGGCTTCTATCCCACACAGCCCAATGTCAACCACACCAATGAATTCCTGAAGACAATGGATGTTTATATGCAGAGCCCGTCGCAGGAATTCGGCGCCTATGTACCGAAGGGCGTTGGCGAGTACGGCGGAAGCGGCGGCTCGAACGCGTTCCTTTACAGCGTAATCGGCGGCCCGTTCACCTACGAGCAGCTCGCGGCGGCGGCCCAGGAGGACTGGGATTCCGCCAGGGCAGCATTCGCCGCGGGTGAATAACGCAACTTAAGCATAACACAGTTTCTAAATGTAGGGCGGGGCAAAAACTCCGCCCTACGTCAAACTTATCTAAGGGGAGATAGCCGTGCTTGCCGCTAAAGGTGTTAGAAAACGACGCGTCTCCGGCTCCGGGAGGACGTGGCCCGTCTACATAGTATTTCTTTGTATGCTTCCCGGCCTGCTGCATTATCTGATGTTCCGCATCGGGCCTTCGATGATGACCGCCATACTGTCCTTTACCGATATCACGGGCGTGCCCAATACGCCGTGGAAATTTATCGGGCTTGACAATTACCGCGAGTTCCTCATGCTGCAAAACCAGCGCGACCTGCAAAGGGCGTTTAGCCGCACCATAATGTATTCGGTGAGCGTCACGTTCATCCAGAACGCGCTGGCGCTGTTCGTTGCGGTGGTAATCAACAACAAATTTATAAAAGGGCGCAACATTTTCCGCGCGGTGTACTTCCTGCCTGTTATTTTAGGCGTAACGATCGTAACCTCGGTATGGAAGCTGCTGGCTTCTATCGACGGCCCGATCTTCGCCTTTATGCAGCAGGTGCTTAATAACCCCGCGCCGCTGTTCGCCAACTTCACCTATGCCTTCCCTGCCGTTATCGGCATCCAGATATGGATGTACATGGGATATTCCATGGTGCTGTATCTGGCGGGGATGCAGAATATTTCATTGGAGCTTTACGAGGCGGGGTACATAGACGGCTGTAATGAGTGGAAATCGTTCCGCTTTATCACTTTCCCCCTTCTCTGGCCGATTATCACGGTCAATGTGCTTTTAGCGCTGATCGGCTCACTGCAAAGCTTCGAGATCATCTATACCACGACCCAGGGGCAGTTTAACACTACAACGCTGGGCATGATGGTCTTTGCTACGGCTTTCGGCGGGCGGGGCGCAACGGCGGGCGGCGACTCAATCGCGTCACTGAGGCAGGGCTACGCGGCTTCTATGTCTATGATTTTGTTCCTTGGCGTATTTGCCGTCACGCTCTTTTCACAGTATGTGATGAACAAAAGAGGGGGTGACAACTGATGAGGACAGCAGGATCGAAAACAGTGTTTAAGTTTTTCTGTTATTTTATCGCGTTCCTGTTTTTGTTTATCTATATCTACCCGCTGTTTTTCGCCTTCAACACATCTATCCGGACCCGCGAGGACTATCTGCGCAACCCAATGGGGCTGACCACCACCTGGGCGTTTGAAAATTACTCCACGGCATGGGGGATGGCGGGGTTCCATAACTATATTTTCAACTCGGTGCTGTATACGGTTATAGCAACGGGGCTGTCGCTGATGCTGTCAATGCTGGTGGCATTCCCGTTATCGAGGAATTACATCCCCGGCTCAAAATTTCTGTATTATATGTTCCTGTGCGGTATCTTCCTGCCCTCCGGCATGATCCCGCTGTTCCAGCTTATCTTGAACCTCGGGCTTTATAACACTCGGCCGGGTTACATACTTGTTATGACCGGGGTAAACTCCACCAGCGTGTTCTTCTTCTACAATTACATAAAAGGCCTGCCCAGGGATTTAGACGAGGCCGCGTCCATAGACGGCTGCGGGTATTTCCGGTATGTTTTTACCTGTGTTACGCCGCTGATCTTACCGGCGCTGACTTCAATGGGCGTGCTTACGATGATCGGCGTTTGGAACGACATCATCACGTCAACGATTTACCTGGTAAACCCCGACTTGTATAATATCACGCGCGGGCTGTTTGTGTTCCAGGGCAACTACGCCTTCGACGTGACCATACGCGCTGCAGGCCTGTTCATTGTAGCGGCGCCGCTGGTGCTTGTGTATATCTTCGCCCAGCGGTATATTGTAGACGGGATTATGGCAGGGGGGGTTAAGGGATAGATGCATATGCCGATAACCATTTCCACTGACAGGCTGCGTGTGGAAATGCTCTGCGCGGACGATACGCCTGTCAGCCACCGTTTTGACCGCTCCTGCTTTATCACGGATGTAACTCTTGACGGCAAGCACAAATTCTGCGTGCCGGAGCAGTACGACCAAAGCCGCGTGACAAGCTTCGGCGCGGGGATTTGCGCGGAATTTGTCTGGCAGGAAATTTCCGGCGATGTGCGTGCGGGGGAGAAGTTCCCGAAATTCGGGACAGGGCTTTTGACGCAAATAGAGGACAATGCGCCTTACCGTATGTTCGCGGATTATGAGCTGGAGGCGTATCCGATAACGGCGGAAACCGGCGCGGATTTTGCGCGGTTTTGCCACGATATACCGCTGTGCATGGATACCGGGGCGAAAATTTACCGCGAAGCTTCCGTGCGGGACAATATGCTCACGATTTACACCACGATCGAAAACACAGGCGCGCGGGTTTTACAGCTTGCGGAATACAACCATAATTTCCTTTCGATCGATGGACTGCCCGTAGGTCCCGGCTACCTTTTGCATATCCCGTTTGACGGCACGCTTGAAAAGATAGCGCAGTGCGGCTTCACGCAAAAAAGCCGCGGGGAAGTTATCCCCGGGCTTATGCTCCCGCAGGAAAATAAAACCATAGCATGGGGCAAGGGCATGGATGGCCGCACCTTTTTCAAGGAAACAGAAAGCCCCGACATCCTGCCGATGGCGCGGTATTTCTGGAAGCTCACGCACGAAAACTCCCCCGCGTCCGTGGAGGAAACGGTGTCCTTCGCGCCTAGGCGTTTCGCGCTTTGGGGGATTGAACACTGCATCTGCCCGGAGGTTTTTGTGGGGATTTACGTCAAGCCCGGCGAAAAACAAAGCTGGTCGCGGACATGGACATTCCGGGCATAGCCCGAAACATATAAATAAAAAAGGAGCGATTATATGTACGATGTGGTAGGCATAGAAATGCCCTGTATTGACCTGAACCTGAACATGGACGAATTCCCTAAAGTCGCGCAGGGCAACAGGATAAACCAGTACAGCTGGCAGGGCGGCGGAAAAGTTGCCAGCGGTTCGGTGGCCTGTGCGCGCCTTGGCGCGAAATGCGCGATCATGGGCTGTGTCGGGGACGATATCTTCGGCAGGTTTATTGTAGGCGATTTTCAGCGGCACGGGATCGATACCTCGGGCATGATGGTAAGGGAAGGCAGCACAACCTCGCTTTCCTGCGTTTTAAGCGATCTGGAATCCGGGAACCGTACATTTGTATTTGCCCCCGGGACCGCCCCGCGCTTTAAATTTGAAGAGCTTGACCTAAACCTTATCCAATCGGCAAAATACCTGTTTATCAGCAACGGCGGCGAGGAAACCGTAAAAGCCGTGGACGCCGCCCGCGAAGCCGGTGTGCAGGTCTTTATCGACGCGGACAGCTACAGCGAGGATATCATCGAGCTGATCCCGAAGATCGACATTTTTGTGGCGTCCGAATATTTTTACAAGCGTATGTACGGCAACGAGGACTTCGAGAAAAACTGCCGCGAAGTCATGGCAAAAGGCCCGCGCATCGTAATTTTCACGATGGGGCCGAAGGGCTGTATCGGCGTGAGCGAAGAAGGCTTCTTTAACATCCCGACTTTCCTCGAGCTTCCCGTAGTTGATACGGTGGGGGCGGGGGACGTGTTCCACGGCGGATTTTTAGCGGGGCTTATCAGCGGGCGTTCTGTGGCGGAGTCCGCGCGGTTCGCGAACGCGGTTTCATCCATCAAATGCACAAGGATCGGCGGGCGCGCGGGTATCCCGGATCTAAAAACCGTGGAGCGCTTCCTCGAGGACGGGTTTATTGACTACACGGAAATAGACGAGCGCGTAAAGCATTATGAAAGGGGTCTGGACAATGTATAAAGCACAGGTGGTACTGGGCGTTGTGCCCACCAAACGCGGTTTCCTGCCCATGGACGAGGCAAAGCGGCAAAAGGATATGTTCATGAAGGTCGTGCGCGGGGTAAAGCCCGACGCCGTCAAGCTTGTGGATGTTGATGATATCTGCGAGAACGGCATCGCCTTCGAGATGGATAAAGTGCCCGCGATTGTCGACAAGCTTAAAAAAGCGGAGATAGACGCGCTGTTCATCCCATTTTGCGACTTCGGCGAGGAATCTGTGGTTGCGGCTGTGGCTTCGGCGTTTTGCGTGCCGGTGCTTGTTTGGGGCAACCGTGACGAAACCGTCAACACAGCGGTCACCCGCGGGCGCGACACACAGTGCGGAATGTTTGCGGCAACAAAAGTCCTTCGCCGCCATGGCGTGAAATTCAGCTATATATTCAACTGTGAAACGCAAAGTGAAGAGTTCAGGAACGGGCTGGAAACCTTCATCCGCACGGCGAACATCCTCAAGGATCTGGATGGCCTGCGTATCGCGAAAATCGGCGAGCGCCCGGGTCCCTTCATGAGCGTCATGACCAACGAAGCCAATCTTATTAAGCGCTTCGGCATAACAACAGTGCCGATATCCCCTTCGGCCGTGGCAAACCTTACAAACAAACTGCTGGAGGAAAACGGCACGGAGCTTCAGGAATACTACAAAGACGTAACCGCACGCATGGATGCAAGCTCCATGGAAGCCGAAAAGGTTATGAAAATCTGCGCAGCCACGCTTGCAGTGGAGCAGCTTATGCTCCGCAACGGATGCTCCGCCGCCGCAATCGAGTGCTGGCCGGGCTGTATACAGGCACTGGGCGTCCCGGTCTGCATGATTTTGGGCGAGCTTACCGACCGCGGTATGCCGGTTTCCTGCGAAACAGATGTGAACGGCGCGATCACAATGGCGATCATGCGCGCCGCGCTTCTGGGCGAGCAGGCCTGTTTCCTGGCCGACCTTACAATACGCCACCCGCAAAACGACAACGCCGAGCTGCTCTGGCATTGCGGCCCGTTCCCGTATTCCCTCAAGGCAAGCGACAGCAAAGCCGCGCTGGTTGGCGGGCAGGAGAATTTCGAGCTTAGGCAGGGCGAGCTTACACTGTGCCGCTTTGACGATATTGACGGCGAATACTATCTTTTCGCCGGCGAAGGCCGCACAACCACCGGCCCCGCAACCACCGGCACATATGTCTGGATGGAAGTGGACTGCTGGAAAAAATGGGAAGAGCGCCTGATGTACGGCCCATACATCCACCATATCGGCGGTATGTACGGCAAGCTGTTCCCCGCACTGCGCGAGGCGGCGAGGTATCTTGACATCAAGCTTGACCATCCCGACGCGGACGGACCCAAGTGTCTGTAATATAAATGGGACAGCCCCCGCCGCTTGTGCGGCGGGGGGAGGGAGAAATTAGAAAATAGGAATTAGGAATTAGTAAGGGAAGAAGCGATAAGTTTCTTCCCTTACTATATCCCCAGTCCTAAAACCAGAATCCTGCTGAAGGCAAAACACCCGTCACGAAGCGATAAATCGCTCCGCGCCACCCTCTTTAAAAAAGAGGGTAAGGCTACAACAAGATTTATTCTTTCACATAAAAAACGCAAAACAACCGTAGGATGTACCCTCTTTTTTAAAGAGGGTACATCACTGCGATTTTTCGCAGTGATGACGGGTGTTTTGGCGCTCCGTGCTTTCTCACTCCCTCCGGCGCTTCGCGCAGGTTTTAGGATTGAGGATTTAGGATTTAGGAAGGGAAGGAATATATTATGCCGTTTTTTAATTATGCATTATGAATTATGAATTATTATTCCCCGCTACTTGTACTTCCCGCGCAAAAGCTGTATACTAATGGTAGTATATTACAATAATAAGAGGAGAGTGTTCAATGTTAAATTTCGATTACAACACACCAACCCGCGTTTATTTCGGCAAAGGCACAGAAGGGCTGACAGGGGCGCTTGTAAAAGAACAGGGCTGCAAGAAGGTCCTCGTGCATTTTGGCGAAGGAAGCGTAAAGCGCAGCGGTCTTCTGGACAAGGTATATGCGTCTTTGGATGAAGCAGGCGTTTCTTATGTATCCCTTGGCGGCGTGGTCCCGAACCCCAGGCTTTCCAAGGTGAATGAAGGTATCGAGCTTTGCAAAAAAGAGGGCGTGGATTTCATTTTGGCGGTTGGCGGCGGCAGTGCCATTGACTCAGCCAAGGCGATTAGCTACGGCGTGGCCTGCGGCGGCGATGTATGGGATTTCTTCGAGGGCAAGCGCGAAGTCACAAGCGCCCTGCCCGTCGGCACTATCCTTACGATTGCGGCGGCGGGGAGCGAGATGAGCAACTCCGCAGTCGTCACGAACGAGGACGGCTGGTTCAAGCGCGGCTGCAGTACGGAGCTGGGCCGCCCGAAGTTTTCTATCCTTAACCCCGAGCTTACCTACACACTGCCGCCCTATCAGACCGCAAGCGGTGTGGTGGATATCCTTATGCACACCATGGAGCGGTACTTTATACTCGATGACACGCTGGAGCTTACCGATGAAATAGCCGAAGGTCTGATGCGCGTTGTCATGAAGAACTGCCTTATTGCCTTAAAAGACGCCGAGGATTACAATGCCCGCGCGGAAATTATGTGGGCGGGCAGCCTTTCCCATAACGGGCTGACCAGCTGCGGCAACGGCAACGGCGACTGGTCCTCCCACCAGATGGAGCATGAGCTTGGCGGTTTGTATGACGTCGCCCACGGCGCTGGCTTGTCGGCGATTTGGGGCACCTGGGCGCGTTATGTCTATAAAGAAAAGCCCGCGCGTTTTGCGCAGTTTGCCAAAAATGTCATGGGCGTAAAATGCACCGGTGACGACAGCGCGACAGCTATCGCGGGGATTGAAGCGATGGAGGATTATTTCCGCTCCATTAAAATGCCCGTTTCCATCGGCGATATGGATATACAGGCAACCGACGCTGAAATCGCGGAAATGGCGGAGAAGTGCAGCCGCGGCGGCACAAGGACAATCGGCGGCTTTAAGGCGCTGGGCCGCGATGATATGGCGGCAATCTACACAGGGGCGAAATAATACCGTTTCGCAATCAAAACAAAGTTTTGATTGCAGTTTGGTATAAGGAGCGACCGATTATGCAAGACGTATTCATCGAATATATGGTAAAAAAGCGGCGCACACCTGCGGTAATGCTTGCCAAGCTTGGCATTGCGCTGGGCGGCGGGATGCTTTCGCTGGCGGCGTTCTCGTTTTCCTCACTGCTGGGGCCTTTTGGGTTTCTTGGGGTTGTTATTGCTTTCGGGGCTGTTTACGGCGCGTATCTACTCATCACAGGCTTTAACATCGAATATGAATACACCTTGACCAACGGTGAGATGGACGTGGACAAGATCCTCGCGCAAAAAAGGCGCAAGCGCCTGATCTCTATAAAGCTTCGCGAAGTCGAGGATTTCGGGCAGTATAAAGCCGCCGAGCAGGCAAGCAGAAATTATCAGCAAAAAATATTTGCCTGTGATGACCCGACGGGCGGGGATTTATGGTTTGCGTCTGTTCATCACAAGGACAAGGGCGCGACCTTGCTGGTATTCAACGCGAACGAGAAAATGCTCGGTGCCGCGAAGCCCTTTTTGCCCAGACCGATTTTTCACAGGGCTTTTCAAAACAGGTTTTGAGCTGACATGGAGTTAAACTTATGCGAGTAATCACCGGCGCCCAGATGAAGCGTGTGGAAGAAAATTCCCTGGCGTTCGACCTGACATACGCAAGGCTCATGGAAAACGCGGGGAGCGCGGCGGCGGCCTTTATCCGAAGGACCTTTCGGGTTGAAGGCCGCAACTGCATGATCTTCTGCGGCAGCGGGAACAACGGCGGCGACGGCTTTGTTGCCGCCCGAAAGCTCTATGAAAACGGCGCGAATGTCGTGGCGGTGCTGGCTGAGGGCGAGCCGAAAACACAGGAAGCCTCTTCGATGCTGGATATGCTCATTATGATGGAGGTCCCTGTGTTCGACCTTTCACGGGACAGTGAGAATGTGCTTGCCTGTATCCAGCAGACCGATATCGTGGTGGACGCCCTTTACGGCACGGGCTTTAGGGGCGCGCTTAGGGGCGGCGGGAAAATCGCGGCGGGGCTTATCAACGACGCGATCGCCGCAATTATCTCCCTCGATGTCCCGAGCGGCGTTGCCTGTGACACTTCTAAAAGTGACCCTGACGCGGTAAAGGCGGACTTCACCGTCGTATTCGATTGCCGGAAGCCTGTCCACGTCATGCCCGAGGGCCAGAAATACTGCGGCACGATAGAGGTTGTGGAAATCGGCATACCGCCCGAGGCTTATGCCGATATAGAAAGCGTGTTTGTCAGCACCGATTTAGAAATGGCGCTGGAAGCGGTGCCTATCCGCAAAGTGGATTCCCATAAGGGGGACTTCGGCACATTGCTTGCGGTTTGCGGAAGCTCGCGTTATCGGGGCGCGGCGGTTTTAGCGGCGCTTGGGGCGCTGCGGATGGGCGTGGGCATAGTGCGTGTGGCATCGGTGGAGGCTGTCTGCTGTGCTATGGCGGCAAGCGTTTATGAGGCGGTCTATCTTCCGCTGGCCGCAAACAGCGCCGGGGGGATAGACGCGTCCGCGGCCCTTCCTGTGCTTGCCGGCGCACTTCCCGGCGCAACCGCGGTTTTGTTCGGCTGCGGCGTGGGCGACGGAGAAGACGCGGATATACTGCTGGAATATCTTGTGAAAAACGCAAAGGTCCCGATTATAATAGACGCTGATGGAATAAACGCGCTGGCACGCAATATATATGTACTACAGGAAGCTGTTGCGCCCGTTGTTTTGACCCCGCATCCCGGTGAAATGGCGCGGCTGTGCGGCGTATCGACACAGCAGATACAGGAAAACCGCTTTGGTACAGCCATGAACTTCGCCGCGAAGCATAATGTGACCGTTTTGCTCAAAGGCAGTGAAAGCATTACCGCACTGTCGGACGGGCGTGTCCTGTCCAATCACACCGGGAACCCCGGGCTTGCCAAAGGCGGCAGCGGGGACATCCTGGCGGGTATGACGGCGTCGCTTTGCGCGCAGGGTACAAGCCCCGGGCTTGCGGCAAGTGCCGCGGCGTACTTGCACGGGCTTGCGGGGGACAGGGCGGCGAAAAGGCTGTCGCAATGCGCCATGCTTCCCAGTGAGCTGCTTCGGGACCTCTGTGAGATCCTGGCGTCCGAGCGGCGTTAGAAAGGGCGCTCCCTATGTCAACAACACGGATATACCAAATTTTATGCGCCGTCCTGATTTCGATAACCCTGGCGGTAAGCATAAGCGCCTGTCAAAAAGCCGCGGTAAAGCATCAAAACCCGCTGCTGAAGCAATCCGGGAATTTTGATACTACCGCGAACATAAAATACCGCGATTTGCACGCTACCGCAACAATCACGCGTGAGACCCCCGGGGCGTGTTCCGTGTCATTTACATCCCCCGCATCCCTTGCCGACATGAGCTTCGTTTTCCACGACGGTGTTGTGGATATCGCGTATAAAGGCATCGGGTTTACATTTTCGCCGAATTCACTGCCGGGCGGCGCGGTTGCCAAGGTTGCGGTCGCCGCCATAAACAAAGCCATGCGGGACGACGGGCTGGAGGTGGAGTATACCGAGGGCGCGCTGATTTTAAACGGCATCATGGAAAACGGCGCGTTTACCCTGCGCATAGACCCGGAAAGCGGGAACCTGCTAAAGCTCGCAATCCCCGCGCAGCAGCTTGAAATTGATTTTTTTGGCTTTAACTTTTTGGATTGACCAGCTATATAAATAAGGCGGACGTAAAATGCACACCTTCAATGAGCAAGTCTACGAAATCGTCGGGCAGATACCCCGCGGCAAAGTCATATCCTACGGGCAGATCGCGCGCATCCTCGGCAATCCGCGCGCGGCGCGCCAAGTCGGGTGGGCCATGCGCCACTGCCCGGAGCATCTCCCCTGGCAGCGGGTCGTGATGGCGGACGGCAGTGTTACGGGCGGCGCGTATGCCGATATAAGAAAAGCCGCGCTGGAATTAGAGGGCGCGGCGTTTTTACCCGACGGGCGCGTTGACATGAAGGCCTGCGGGTTTACGCTTTCGCAAAAATGACCCTTGCCGAACAGGCGAGGGATACGGCACCCTCACTGCCATCATCGGGTGGTTCGCGGTTTCTATCGGCTCGCCTTCCCCGTCCCGAAGCTCTTTTACGATAAAAGCTTCGGGCATTTTTCCGGGCTCCAGCAGCTCAAGCTCATCCCCCGGGAAAAATCGGTTGCGCGTTGTACATATCAGCGCGCCGTCCCGCCAATCCTCAACCACGGCAACTACATCCCACTGCTGTATATATCCGCCGTTTTCGGTTTCCTGCGCGGGCGGCTTTTCAGGGAAGTAGAAGCCCGTGGAATACGGGCGGTGGCTCACTTTATCAAGCTCCCCGGAAAGCCATGCCGGGGGGCTGAAGTTTTCGCGGTCTTTTTCGTACAGATCCAGCGCGATGCGGTATGCGTTGGTCACAACCGCGGTATAATACGCGCTTTTCGCCCTGCCCTCGATTTTCATGCCGCGAACCCCTGCCTGCGCCAGCTTATCGAGATAATTCAGCATGGACAGGTCCTCGGCGTTAAGGATATAGCTAAGCCCGTTTTCCTCATAGGCCGGGAAGTACCCGCCCGGCCGCGTTTCCTCCATGAGCGCGTATTTCCAGCGGCATGGCTGCGCGCACATCCCGCGGTTGCCGTCCCTGCCCGTCATGTACTGCGACAATAGGCACCGCCCTGAAAAAGACACGCACATCGCGCCGTGGACGAATGCCTCCAATTCCAATGAAGGCGGCGTCCTGCCGCGGATTACGGCTATATCACCAAGCGAAAGCTCCCGCGCCAAAATAACGCGGGATGCCCCCAACGCGTGAAGCTCCCGCGCCGCTAAATAATTTGTCACCCCTGCCTGTGTGGAAATATGCACATCCATATCAGGCACAGTGCGTTTTGCAAGCATAAGCACGCCGATATCCGCCGCGATTATGGCATCCGCGCCTATTTCCCCGACTTGCCTTAAATAATCCGCCAGGGCATCGGCCTCTTCATTCGTGGGCAGGATGTTGCAGGTGACATATACCTTCACGCCATGCCCATGGCAGAACCGCACCGCATCCGCCATTTCCCCCGGGCTGAAGTTGCCCGGGGCCGCCCGCATCCCATAATGCTTTCCGCCCAGATAAATCGCGTCCGCACCATATAGCACAGCCGCGCGCAGCCGCTCCATATCCCCGGCGGGGGCAAGCAGCTCGGGCAGAAATCCGCCGTTTGCCCGTTTACTCTTCATCTTCCCCAAACACATCCGCCATTTCAATTATACAGCCATCCAAAACTTTCACCGGGATGCCGGACGTTTCGTCGTACACTTCAACAACATACCGGTTATTTTGCAAGGTACACACTTGTACAAGCTTTGTGTCAGGTTCTACGATCCAATATTCGCGGACCCCTGCCTGCATATAGCGCCCGTATTTCAGCATACGGTCATGCCGCAGGGAGGATGGGGATATAATCTCGATCACTAAATCAGGCGCGCCCTTGCAGCTTTTGCCGTCCAGCTTGGATTTGTCGCATACTACAAGTAAATCGGGCTGTACGACAGTGTTGTCCTCTTCATTGGCGTTGAGCCGCACGTCAAAAGGCGCGTGGAAGACCTTGCACGGTTTCCCTTTTAAAAAGGCATGGAGCCGGACAAACAACTCGCCGCTGACATCTTGATGGCGCTCCGACGGCGACGACATCGCGTAGGGAACGCCGTCCATCAGTTCCCTGCGCTCGCTCTCCGGCGACGACATTGCGTAAGGCACGCCGTCAATCAGTTCCCAGCGCTCGCCCTCTTTCGTATCCCACTTACAGTAATCCTCATAAGTGTAGGAGCGGTTCCCTTGCGGCAAAGACATAGCCATATTCCTCCCATAAAATTTTATCCCCGGACGCCGGTACCATGCGCGTCGTTGGGGTTAGAGCTTGCCGCGCGCGCGACGCGGATATTCGCCAGATGCTCATCATAGGTCATCGCGTAGTAATATTCGCCCCAGCCGTCGTTTACAAAGAAGGATTCACGCATTTCCGAGGGGTTCAGCGCCGCACGGATTGCGGCAAGCCCGGGGTTGCCGATCGGCCCCGCGGGAAGCCCCTCTGACACATAGGTGTTGTAAGCGTCATACATTGTTTCATTCGTGTACCGTATATGCGGTTTTATATGAATATCTACATAATCGCGCGTAGCGCAGGATTCCAGCCGCGGGAACACTGCGGAATTATTTAGGCGGTTGTGGAACACGGCGGAAACATTGTAAACCTGCTCATCCCCCGATTCCCTTTGGATGATAGAAGCAAGTATAACCGTTTCGTCCAGTGTAAGCCCGATATTCAGCATCTGCCGCTCTAATTCCGGGGTGATCTTTTTTTCAAAGTTGTCGAAGAATTTCATGGCTACATTGGGGACGGCTTCGCCTACATAAAAGTCATAGGTGTCGGGGAAAAGGTAGCCTTCCATGCGCCTGAAGCGCAGCGGGTCATCGGGCATCCTGTCCATGAATTCATAATCAAAGCTACCGCTCTCAAGAAAGTCGAGGAATTCCTGCGCGCCGCAGACCTTGCTCTCCTCCAGCCTTTTTGCAATTTCCAAAGCCGTCAGGCCCTCGGGAAGAGTGACACGCACAATTTCCAGCTTGATGTTGCGGGTCTGCATATTCAGCATAAGCTGGTCATAGCCGTAGTTCGCGTTAAATTTATAGTCCCCGGGAAGGAAACGCATCGGCTCCCCGCCCCTTACTTTAAGCCACGCGTACGCCTGGAACGTCACACTCTGGGAGATCACGCCCTTTTGCTCAAGCAGGTCTGCCACTTCTTTTACTGTAGATGCGCTTTCCGGTATCGTAACGTCAATCCAGCGGTCGGATTGGTTAAGCCCGAATAAATCCTGCAAGCTTTCCAGTATAAACACAGACAGCACAAGCGCCCCTGCCAATGTGGCAAGGACCATAAGTGTGGCGACAAACCAGCGGTTTTTGCGCTTTTGCGGTTTTTTCGGCAGGTCGGAGCGCTTGTCTTCCCCCTGCCCCGTCGGCGCGGTCAGGTTTCGGGCGGCCTGTGCCGCCGGTATCCGCTGCCTTCCCGCCGAATTCCCTGCTTTTCCTGTCCCCGGGGTTTGCGCGCGCCTGCCCGGGCGGTTACTTTTTTGCATTTGAATCCCCAATCTATCTAATTATCGTATTTTATGATAAAACACACTAAACGGCTGTGCGCGCCCCGCTGTTTTCTGCAAAACAGCCGAAAAACCCGGAATTTGGCGCTGCTATGCTATTCACAAAAGGTTTTACAGGTTCATAGGATGTATTACTTCGGCTGATTAGCGCCGGGAAAGGTCCTTTCCAGGCTGCGGCAGACCGAAAGGCTACTTAATTTTAAGGAGTGACAATGTAATGTTCAGAAACTGCGGATGCAATAACGAATGTGGCTGTGGCTGCAACGGTGGCGGCTTTGGTTTCGGCGGCAACTGCTGCTGGATCATCATCATCCTTCTTGTCCTGTGCTTCTGCTGCAACTAAAGACATATCAGCCTTGCAGCGCCGGGGAGCCAGCGCATACATACGGGTTATCCTCCCTCCCGCATGAAAAACGGCGGCAATCCCGGCACGCCCTGCATAACGCCCCTATGGGGCGTTATGCCTTTGGCAGGTTTTAGGATTTAGGTTTTAGGTTTTAGGGAAAGGACGAAACAATTCATAATTCATAATTAAAAGACAGAACGCAAATCTACAAAAGGCAAGTAAGCACAAACCTAAAACAGGGAACGACACCGGAAGCGCCCGCGCACGTAATAACAGCGGAAAAAGTCTTTAGATATCTTTTATTCCTAATACCTTTTTTCGCGTTCGAGACCTGGAGCTCGGCTCGGCTGAGCGATTGGGCGGATTATAGGGCGAAGCATTTGACGTGCGCGATGAAGGGTACAAAGCTATGCGGTTTGTCGAAATGGGGGTCCGGGGTCTCCCCGGCGCGTTTGCTTCTTTGCGCGCGCAAAGAAGAGCCTCCGCGGCTTGAGCGGTGAAAAATAACCGAAGATGAAATCGCGTTATAACCACCCCGGCGCTCCGCGCCACCCCTCCAAAGGAGGGGAATTTTCGGGCGGCAGATTGCCGCCCCTACGATGCAATACTGTTGATTGTCCGGTAATTTGCGCGCGGGCATGGAAGCCCGCCCCTACACCCCTTCCTCAATCCTCAATCCTGCGTGGCTGCAGCCACGCTCTCCATCAACACACAAAATGCCTGGCCTTCCGGCGCGAAGCCCGATTTATCGAAATGGGGCGCGCCGCATACCTCGGTTACGATGCCATATGGGCTGATATGCTTATGGGCGGCGGCGCGGATCGGCCCGACCTCGCTAAGCAGCGCTTCGGGCAGCCAGCCCTGCTTTACGCCCTTTGCCACTGTGTAGCAAAGCGTCATCGCGAATCCAACTTCTAAAAAGCTGTCCGGCTTATCTAAGAAGTTATAAAACAAATCCTCGGAGTTTTTGAGCGCGAGGGCGGCTTTTATAGTTTTACCGGCAATCTCGATATAGCGTTCGCGGTCCGCCGCCATCTTCTCGGGCAAGTATTCAATCAGCCTGGAAAGCCCCATTATCGCCCAGCCGTTGCCGACTCCCCAGTATTCGCCGACACGGAACTCCTGCTTTGCGTCGTCCCAAATATGCCGGAAAAGGTGCCTTTCGCTGTCCCAAAGCGCGTCAATGTAGCCGTCAGCCTGTTTTACCGCCTCGTCCGCGTACCCTACGCTTAAAAGCGAGGGCGGGAGCATATACATGGAATCTACCCAGAATTCAGACGCGTTGTCCATATGATAGATAATGCCCTTGGATGAGCGCGGCGCGCCCTCGAGCATCCACCGCACTGCCTTTTCCAAAGCCGCTTTCAAAACAGGGTCCCCGGTAATTTCACAGGCTTTTACCATCGCGGGGACAATTGCCACCGGGTCGGTCACGGCGTTTTGCCCGCCGATATTTGCCAGCCGGCCGTCTTCGGTTTGCCGGTTTACCGCTTCGTAGCACATCTGCACCACGGTTTCAAAGTCGCCGGACTCAAGCAGCGACTGCGCGCAGACCGCCTGCTCCCAGGAATGGCGCTGCATAGCCAGCATTGCGGATTTAACCTTTTGTATCATATTAGCCCCTCCATCCATTTAGTTTATAAAAAAATGGTATCATACACAGGCAGATATGTCAATTGGCGAAACCCGTAAACCCTTGATTTTTACATATAAAACATTATAATTAAAATGGACAAGCCATCCCGGTTTCAGCGGGATGGCATGAAAGGGGCATCGCTTATGAGCAGGCGCGTGCTGGCATTCGACCTGGGGGCATCCGGCGGCAGGGCAATGGCGGCGTCATATGAAAACGGAAAAATCAGCATTGAGGAAATCCACCGCTTCCCAAACGACCCGGTCATGATGCGCGGCGTGCTGTACTGGGATTTCCCACGGCTTTTGCATGAGGTCAAGCAGGGCATTGTAAAGGCGAGGGGCAGCGGCGGCTTCGACAGCATCGGGATCGATACCTGGGGCGTGGATTTCGGCCTTTTGGATAAATGGGGCGGCCTTTTGCAAAACCCGGTGCATTACCGCGACGGGCGCTATTCCGGTTGGATGAAAAAAGCCTGTGACGTTATCACACCGGAAAAGCTGTACGCATCGACCGGTATCCAATTTATGGATATAAATACGGTTTCGCAGCTGTTTTATTTAAAAAACGAGCGCCCCGATATTTTAGAACGCGCCGAAACCCTGCTGTTTATGCCCGACCTTATCGCGTATATGCTCACCGGGGAAAAACGCACGGAATATACAATCGCTTCAACGGGGCAGCTTTTGGATGCCGGAAAGCGCGATTGGGCATGGGATATCATCGGCGGGCTGGATTTGCCCCCGGGGCTTTTCACACAAATTATAGAACCGGGCACGGTGTCAGGCAGGCTTTCGCGCGAAATTTGCGAAGAGCTTGGTGTGCCGCCCGTGCCGATAATAGCCGTGGGCGAGCATGACACAGCGTCCGCAATCGCCGCCGTACCCGCAGACCGCGGTGATTTCGCGTATATAAGCTGCGGGACATGGTCGCTGTTCGGCACGGAGCTTTTATCCCCGTTGACAGATGAAAAGGCGTTTGCGTACAACATCACAAACGAAGGCGGCGTCGGCGGCACGGTGAGGTTCCTGAAAAACATCATCGGACTTTGGCTAATCCAAGAATCCCGCCGCCAATGGGCGCGCGAGGGAAGGGACTACAGCTATGCCGCGATGGAAAAGGCAGCGCTTTCCGCCCCCGCCTTCGGCTGCTTTATCGACCCCGATGACCCCGTTTTCGCATCACCCGGCGACATTCCGGGGCGTGTGCGGGAATACTGCGCGAAAGCCGGGCAGCGCCCCCCGCAGACAGACGGCGAGGTAATCCGCTGTATCTACGAGAGCATCGCGATGAAGTACCGCCATACGCTGGCTGCCCTGCGGGACTGTACCGGGAAAAGCTATCCTGTTATACATCTGGTGGGCGGCGGCGCGAGGGACAGCCTGCTCTGCCAAATGACAGCCAACGCCTGTAATGTACCTGTGGCGGCGGGCCCTGTCGAAGCCACTGTGCTTGGGAACGCCGCCGTACAGCTCATCGCGTCCGGCGATATCCCCGGCATATGGGACGCACGAAAAATCATCGCGGCTTCACATCCGCCTGTTATATATGGGCCTGTGGATGCCGGGGAATGGGATAAGGCGGTGTATACAGTTTAAAGGGGACATAATAAACCGACGGTTCAATTGGAGCCGCCGGTTTGTTATAAAGATTTTTAATTAACCTCTTCAAAAATAGAATCTATTATATTAGCATATGGGTATTTCTCATTGTCATCATCGTGGTATAGCTTATACAAAGTTTTTATGTAATGTTTCCACTTATTGGTTGCGCCAATATAAATGGAGTGCTTCTTGTTTTTAATATATCGGTATTCACATCTCTGCAATAGAAGCCATGCACCATAAAAAGCTTCTAGTTCTTCTTCGGCAGTGTTATCGGCAGGATAACTACTTGTATGGGATAAAAAAACATGGGAAAATTCATGAGCAAGGATAAGTTTTATTACACTTTTCTCATCTAGCACTAACCCATTTTCGTCACGATACTTTTCATCGTTCCTCAAAAATTGTTTAATTACATCTTTTGGCGTATACAATATACGGTAATATTTCCCCCATATCTTATTATTTCCCTTATCTGTTTTACCTTTAGGAAGAATTGGTTTGCTTGGATTGTCTGAGCTTAACTAGGGTAGCTTGCTATTAAATTCTTCTATATTTTCTATTTTATACCCAGAATTCCGTGAATCGGTCGTTTCAAGATATTTATTGATGTCCTGTCTTTCATCATACAAATATTCTGCGGGAACTTTTTCCTGCGTAAAAATATTGTTGAATATTTTATTAACATATGATTTTGGTCTTTCGCAATTGCGGTTACTCTCAAATTCTTTCAAGTCGCAAAGGCTATTAATTTTATCTGAAATGATACTATCATAATTGTAACAATTTTTCCGTGAAAAAGTACCATTATCCATATTTTTATAAAGCATTAGAAATTTTTTCACAAAATAGTGAAGCTGCTTTTGCGATATTGCTGTGTGGGGGTCAGTAATTAAAACACTTTTAGCTGCTTCTAAAGTTATATCCACTAGTTTCATAAATAAAATATCATCATCCATCTTACCTTTAGTAATTATTTTCTGAATTAAAGGGAAACAATTACATAAAACACAATTAAGATAATCCAAGTGACATAATTCTAGGCTTGAATCAGGAAATACTTCACTAAACTTATTTTTTATCTCTCTTTTTCTTTTATCGTCCATATTTGTAGAAACTCCTCTCTTTTTGTCGACAAACACACAATAAATAATGCCAGTTGCAAGAATGAACCTAGCCGCTGGCTTTATTTATTGAATGATTAATAACCTAGCTCTTTACCATGCGAATGCTCTTGTTGTAATTATAAACAAGCTCATATATTGCCGTTTCGTACTCCTCATCGACAGTAAAAGGACCGCAGGTAAACACACTCTCAACTCCCATAAATTTATATAAGAAATTTATTCGAGAGCGGGTGTCATCCGGAACTCCCAGCGTTGTTAAAATGTTGGGAACATCGTTTACATCATCGCACTCACTAAGCTTCACATCATCGTAATTCTCTTTATCAGGGTTATGATCCATGATTAACATTACCTCCTAACTGTAAAAATCATATAGGAGATAGGTGTGCAGGTACACATTGTATCTCCATATATGCATATGATAACACGTCTATGCCAATAATACAAGCAGAATATACTATAAAATTGCTAAAAAGAAAAAAAGATGTTGGTGTATACAAAAATACGAATAGAAACTACAATAATTTGTGCATTATTCCTAACGGCAAAATGTCCTATATACTTATTATATGCCCGGCCCGGCGTTTTGCCACTCGCCACTATTATAGTATTTCCTTCTTTACCCCCTCCGCCTCACTCTCAAACGTGACCTCATCCACGCGGAAAACCGCTTCCCTTTCGCGCTCCAGGCGCTTGCGCAGGGCTTCCAGCTTTATGACCTCAATCGGCACCTTCAGCATCGAGCGCCCGCGCCTTAGCATACTTACATACATTTCTCTTATCGGCAGGTCGTCGGGGAATTTCTTTTTCGCCGCCTTCAGGATCTCTATGACCTGTTCGGTCATGGGCGGGTCGGCTATTTCGTTGTAGATTTTTGCTTTCAGAACAGTACCGGCGGGATTGTTCGGCAGCTTCTTCGCCGCTTCTATGGCTTTTGGGTCATGACGGCGGTAGAGAAGCTCCACGGCTTTTTCCCTTGCGCCGCCCCGAAAGCCCAGATCCGCCGCTTTCTCAAACCCGCCCTGTGCCCCGTCCAGGTCGTCCATTTCAAGGCAGACCGCCCCCAGGATGTAATGCGCGTGCGCGCTTTGCGGGTCGTTCTGTACTGCCCACTCCGCAAAGTTGAGGGCTACGTCGGGATATACATCCGCGAACGCCTCCGCCAGCCCGATATACGCGGTTACCGGCTTCCCCGAAGCCGCGATCGCCGCCTGCATCATTTCCTCCGACTGTTCCGTTTTGTTTTGCGCCATTAGGATCCTTGCCGCGCGGATCATTGTGGTCCAATCTTCGGGCAGGAGCTGCATCGCGTGGTTTATATAATGCCATGCCGCGTCCGGGCGCATATCGCAGAGCATTTCGCCCAGGCGTTTTGCCGCGTCCGGGCAGTTTGGATTTACCAGCAGGACCCTGCGGTACGCGGCGATGGCCGGGAACCGGTCGCCGCGGCGGTCCATCAGCTTTGCTTTTTCAAGTATAGGCTCAAAATTCCATATATTCAGCGGGATTGCGGTGTCATAGCACTGCACCGCCTGCTCGTACATATCCGGGTCGGCGGCAAGGAATTTCGCCTTTGCCGCGTGGTATTCCTGTTTATCGGGCGCCGCCGCTATTGCCTTGTCGAAATTCTCCAGCGCCTTACTGTCACCCTTCGACGCCAAAATGACCCCGACGCCGAACAGCGCCTCGTGATTTGCGGGGTCTTTTTTCAGCAGCGCGCGGTACTGCTCCAGCGCCTTCCCCTGCCGCCCGAGTCGGTAAAGCAGATGCGCCCGAAAACACATATAGGAAGTATTCGACGGGGAAAGCTCCGCCGCGCGCTCAATCTGCTCCATTGCCGCGGCCAATGCGCCGCCTTTTAGAATTTCCTTTATTTCGGCGAGGTTTTCGTCTGTGCTGTCCGCGCCGCTCTCGGTTTTTTCATCGAAGTATTTTTGCAGCGCACCCATCGCCCTGCTGTCCCCGCCGAGCCTTGCGATAATTTGGCTTTTGAGGAAATAATCATCGGGGACGGAGGTGCCGGATTCTATCACCGCGCCTATATGTAAAAAAGCGGACTCAGGCTCCGAGTAGTGCAGCATTTGCGCCAATCGGCGGTGCGCCTCCGTCATGGATGGGTCAAGGCTGATCGCCTGAAGATATCCCCGTATGGACGACGCGCGGTTGCCCGATTTGTCTAATAACTGCGCAAGCCCGAATTGATACGCCGCATTGCCGGGGTCGGATTCACAGGCACGGTCCATATCGTCCAAAGCTTCCTTCTCGCGCCCCAGCTCCAAAAATAAGCGCGCGCGCGCGTTGTGGTATTCGCCCTCCTCCGGGGCGATGGCTATTGCCTTGCCGTAATAGGACAGCGCGGCGTTTTTATCGCCTTCCTCACTCAGCGCCCCCAGCCGGAAAAGCGCTCGGTGGCTTTTTTTATCCAGCCCGGTTATGGTTTTATAGGTTTGCGCGGCGTCTTCCGGTTGCCCCATCCGCTCATATGCCCCGGCGCGCCCCATGAGCAGCGGCACGCTTTCCGGCGACGCGGCAAGCGCCTTGTCGAGGTATTCCATTGCCCTGTCGGGGTCTTTGACCAATATACAAAGCGCAAGCCCCGCAAGCGCGTCCGCGTTGTTTTCATCAAGCGCGAGAAGCTCACGGTACTGTTTTATTGCGCCGGGATTGTCGCCGAGGCGTGAGAGCAGACCGCCCCGCAGCAGTCCCGCCTCCATATTGGCGGGTTCCAGCCCGGTTACAGTAGTGAGCGCCTCCAGCGCGGAGGAAGGGCGGCGCTGTGCCTGAAGCTTCGCCATGCGCATAAGCGACGGCACGTGCTTCGCGTCCAAAGCCACCGCGCGTTTATAGAGCGGTATAGCCGCGATCTCTTTGCCGTCCGCCAGAAGAAGCTCCGCCTTGCCGTAGACATAATCGGCGCTGTACGGGTCCATTTCCGCGGCCTTGTCGTAGCATAGTAAAGCATCGTCCTTTTTCCCGAGCTTGATAAGTATACCGGCCTTTTCCGCTTGGAACCCCGCTTCATCGGGATATTTCGATATAGCTTCCTCGATGAAGGAAAGCGCTTGCTTTAGGTTCGTGACCCCATACTGCCGCGCGATGCCCTGCCGCGCTTTTGTGTTGCCCCCGTTTATTTCCAGCGCGAGCTTGAACTCCTCTATCGCGTCCTTCCCGCGGTCCATGTCCTCCAGTATCCAGCCGCGCAGGAGGTGCATATTGGAGCTGGCTCCGTCTATTTTTATTGCCAGGTCCGCGTACCCCAGCGCGGTTTCAAATTTTCCGGCGGTGCGAAGCTCAAGCGCGCGCATACGGAAATACTCCGCGCTCCATGCCTTGGGCGGTTCGCCGAAAAAAGCCGCCATGACTGACGGGATGCCCTTCCTTGTAAGAAGCCCCGCCATGTAACCCTCAAATTCCTCAGAGATTCCCAGCACCGGGTAACAGCGCCGGTACGGCAATATAAAGGCCATAAAGTTTTCCGGCCAGCGCTCGGCGGAATAGACCCACGCCATGTTGTCCTCGATGAGTTTTGCGCAGTCCACATAGCGCCCCCGCATAGTAAGGGAATTGCACTGCTGGCGCAAAAACGCGATTTCTTCCAGCTTTTCACGCATTGGCTTCTGCTCTACCTTGGGCATTACGGCTCACCTCCACGGCACAGGGCTTCACTGTATCTATTTTACATAATATATATAATATAGTCAACTTGAATTAAGGGCTGTTTTGGTATATACTAAAAAGGATTGATTTTAATTTTAGGGAAAGAGGCTGTATGTATCGCACCGAAATAAGCAAATTATTCGCCCTGCCGAAAAATTGGGGCGGCAAAACCGTTACCGTATGCGGCTGGATAAAAACACTGAGGGATTCTAAATCCATCGGTTTTATTGAGCTTAACGACGGCTCCTGCTTTAAAAACCTGCAGGTCGTCCTGGAGGAGAGCGCCCTCCCGTGCTATAGGGATATTGTAAAGCAAAACGTGGGCGCGGCGCTGGCTGTGACGGGGAAGGTTGTCATGACGCCGCAGTCAAGGCAGCCGTTTGAGCTTCACGCCTGCGATGTACAGGTAGAGGGCGAGTCCGCGCCGGATTACCCGCTGCAAAAAAAGCGCCACTCCCTGGAATTCCTGCGGACGATCGCGCATCTGCGCCCGCGCACAAATACATTCGGCGCGGTGCTGCGCGTGCGTTCAGCGGCGGCGTTTGCGGTCCATAAATTTTTCAGTGACAACGGCTTTGTCTGCGCGCACACGCCGATCATAACCGGCTCTGACTGCGAGGGCGCGGGGGAGATGTTCCGTGTTACGACCTTGGATGCAAAGGACCCGCCGCTGACCGCAAACGGCGATCCCGATTTCTCCCGGGATTTTTTCGGCGGGATGACAAAGCTTACCGTTTCCGGCCAGCTCGAGGCCGAGTGCATGGCGCTGGCTTTCGGCAAAACCTACACTTTCGGTCCCACATTCCGCGCGGAAAATTCCAACACGCCGCGCCACGCCGCCGAATTTTGGATGATAGAACCGGAAATCGCCTTCGCCGACCTGGACGACGATATGCGCCTAGCACAGGATATGCTGCAATCCGTGCTGAAATACGTCATGTCGCATTGCGCGGATGAGCTGGAGTTCCTCAGCGGCTTTTATGACAAGGGATTGTTAGAGAGGCTGGAAAACGTGGCAGGCTCCGATTTCGCGTCGATAACATATACAGACGCGGTTGATGTACTGCTGAAAAATAAAGACGGTTTTGAGTTCCCCGTGTTCTGGGGCTGTGACCTGCAAACCGAGCATGAGCGCTATCTGGCGGAAAAACATTTTGGCCGCCCGGTGTTTGTCACCGATTACCCGAAGGAAATTAAGGCGTTCTATATGCGCCTGAATGACGACGGAAAAACCGTTGCCGCCGCCGATTTGCTCGTGCCCGGCGTGGGCGAGCTGATTGGCGGCAGCCAGAGGGAAGAGCGTTATGACGTGCTGGCGGCGCGAATAAAAGAGTGCGGCCTGGACCCCGGGGATTACAGATGGTATATGGACCTCCGCAAATACGGCGGCGCGAAGCACGCAGGTTTTGGGCTGGGTTTCGAGCGGCTGATTATGTATATCACGGGCATGGCGAATATCCGCGATGTTTCGCTGGCGCCCAGGACAGCGGCTTCGCCGGGGCTTAGGTTTTAGGATTTTTACAAAACAGGGGGGACTACCATGAATGACGCAAAAAAGTACGGCGTACTTGTAGTAGACGACGAAAACACGAATATATTGGCTTTGTCGCATATACTAAGCCCTAAATACGATGTTTACGCCGCGAAAAACGGGCAGGGCGCGATAAAGGCGGCGGAAAAATACCTGCCGGATTTAATCCTCCTGGATATCATAATGCCGGAGATGGACGGCTATGCTGTGCTGTCGGCGCTTCGTGAAAATGAGCGCACGAAAAATATCCCCGTGATTTTCATCACGGGTTTGAGCGGCGCGAGCGACGAGGAAAAGGCGCTGTCTATGGGCGCGGCGGACTGCATAAGCAAACCGTTCAGCCCGGCAGTTGTGAAGCTTCGCGTGGAAAACCAGCTGACTATGCTGGGCAAACTGCGTGCAATAGAATACGACGTGATGAACTACAAGCTTGCAAGCGAAGCTATGAAAACCGCATTATGGGACATGGAGGTCGTCGTGGACGACCCTGTAAATCTGGACAACCGCTTTACTTGGTCGCAGGAGTTTCGGCATATGCTGGGCTTTTCCGATGAAACCGAATTCCCGAATGTCCTGCGGAGCTGGTACGACCGGCTGCACCCCGACGACAAGGACCGGTCTGTGGTGGAGTTTGAGGCGCACCTCAACGACCGCACGGGAAAGACGCCTTACGAGCTTGAATACCGCCTGAAAAACAAAAACGGCGAATACAGATATTACGACGGCTTCGGGCAGACACTTAGGGACAGTGAGGGCGCGCCTATCCGCGTTTCCGGCTATATCCGTGACGTAACGGAGAGGAAGCTGGCGGAGGACCTGCTGGTAAACAGCGACCTGCGCCTTAACCTGCTTTTGAAAAGCCTGAACGTGGCAATGTGGGATATGTGGGTAAACCCTGCCAGCCCTGTCATGGGCGAAAACGAGCTTTGGTGGTCGCAGGAGCTTCGCCATATGCTCGGGTTCAAAGACGAAAATGATTTCCCCAATTTGCTGTCCAGCTGGAGCGACCGGCTGCATCCCGAGGACAAGGAAGAAACGCTTGAAGCCTTCGCCGCGCACTTAAACGACTACAGCGGGAATACGCATTACAACAGGGAGTTCCGCCTAATGCTCAAAAACGGGGAGTACCGGCAGTTCCACGCCTTCGGTGAATCCCTGCGCGACCCGGGTGGCGTGCCGATAAGGGTGGCGGGCGCGTTAAGGGACGTGACACAGCAGAAGCTGATGGAGGATGCCCTGCAGGAGGCAAACTTCGTCGCCAGGAACGCGCGCACGCAGGAATTTATCTCCCGCTTTTCCATGCCGTTCACGCGGCCGTATGACTTTGATGAGCTTATCGGCAACGCCCTGTCCGAGCTGCGGGGCTTTACCGGGACAGACAGGGCGATTATACTGGAGCTTCAGCCGGACGGCTCCCTGCGGTGTACTTACGAAAGCGTGATAAACGAGCAGACGCCCAAAGTCCTGGGGCTGTCTTTGGCGTATGAGGTCGCAAACCCGCTCCTTGACCAGGCGGAGAAGACAGGGTGCTTTTACGAAAAAAACGCCGCGCGATACTTCGAGGAATATCCCGCGATGGATCTGGGCGAAAAAAGCTTTTGCTATATCCCATTGATGGTCGAGGGGGAGCGCGCGGGCTATCTTGTGTTCTTTACGATGTTCGAGCAGGCAAACTGGACGGAGGGCGAGTTCAGGCTGGCGACAATGGCGGGCTCGATCATTGCGGGGGCTTTTTCTAACCGCAAAAACAGCATCTTAAAAGAAGAAGCGCTGAAAGCGCACCAGGCAAGTGAGGCAAAGAGCAATTTCCTTTCTGTCATGAGCCACGAGATGCGCACGCCCCTAAACGCCATCATCGGCATGACGGCAATCGGGAAAGACGCGCAGGACGCGGCGCGGAGGGATTACGCGCTGGGCAGGATAGAAGAGGCGTCAACAAGCCTTCTGGGCATTATAAACGATGTGCTGGATATGGCGAAAATCGAAGCCAATAAGCTGGAGCTTTCGCCCATTGAGTATAATATCGAGTGGATGCTGCAAAAGGTGCTTTCTGTTGTAAAATTCCGAATGGACGAAAAGCAGCAGAAGTTTGAGATGGACCTGGACGCCAAGATCCCGCATTTCATCGTCGGGGACGACCAGCGGCTCTCCCAGGTTGTGACAAACCTGCTCACAAACGCGAGCAAGTTCACGCCCGAGGGGGGCGAGATACATCTGAGCATCTCGCTGGAAAGCGAGGATGGCGATACCTGCAGGCTGCGGTTCGAAGTGACCGACAACGGGATCGGCATCTCACCGGAGCAGCAGGAAAGGCTCTTCCGTGCGTTTTTACAGGCGGAGAGCGGAACGAGCCGCACATTCGGCGGGACGGGGCTGGGGCTTGCGCTGAGCAAGCGTATCGTAGAGCTGATGGACGGGCAGATTTGGTTAGAGTCGGCCCTTGGCAAAGGTTCGCGGTTTATCTTCACGGTAAATGCGCAGAGGGGGAAACAGCAGCTTATTTCGCTTTTAAACCCGGGCGTTTTGCACGGCAGCCTGGGGATACTGGTTGTGGATGACGACCCTGTCACAAGGGACTACTTCAAATATGTTTTCGGGTATATCGGCATCCCGTGCGATATGGCGGAAAACGGCACAGAGGCGCTGGAGATGATAGAGGCGCGCGGCGGTTATGACCTGTATTTTGTCGACTGGTATATGGAGGGCATGGACGGCTACGAGCTTTGCGGGCGAATAAAATCATACAAACACGACAGGGAGCCGGTCGTAGTAGTCATCTCCGGCGATTGGCAGGTAAGCGAGGCAAAGGCGTTTGAAGCCGGCGCGGACAAGGGGATGATGAAGCCATTTTTCGCATCCTCCATCATCGAGTGCGTCAATAGCTGCCTGGCTGAAAAAGGCAGCCGCACGGAAGAGGATTTCATTAAACAGACGCGCGAACAGTACAGAGGCAAAAGGCTGCTGCTCGCCGAGGACGTGGAAATCAACAGGGAGATCGTAATATCGCTGCTGGAGGGCACGGGGCTTGCAATTGACGAGGCGGAAAACGGAAGTGAGGCGCTGGGCATGATCAAAGCGGACCCCCGCCGCTATGACCTTGTGCTGATGGATATACAGATGCCGGGCATGGACGGGCTGGAGGCGACGCGCAGGATCCGCGGGCTGGAGGACACGCGCGCCAAACGCCTGCCGATTATCGCCATGACCGCGAATGTATTCAAGGAAGACATCGAAAAATGCCTGGAGGCGGGCATGGACGGGCATATCGGCAAGCCGCTGAATATTGACGAGCTTATGCAGGTGCTGAAAGATTACTTAACACGGCCTTCGGCAGGATCTAGGTTTTAGGATTGAGGATATAGGAAGGGAAGAAATTTGCTGCACCGTCCTTTCCCTAAAACCTAAAACCTAAATCCTAAAACCTCAATCCTAAAACCTGCGCGAAGCGCCGTAGGGGCGGCGTCCTCGACGTCCCGCATTATACGATGCATTACGGTAATTTGCGGGTGATAATTTGCCTAAAATTGTTTCACGTGAAACAATTTTAGGCGGGCGGTCACATGGGGCCGCCCCTACGAACTCCCCCTGTCACTTCGTGACATCCCCCTCAAGAGGGGGACTTTGCCTCCCTCTCTGAGGGAGGTGGCGTCCGCAGACGCCGGAGGGAGTAACGGTCGGGCATGGAAGCCCGCCCCTACAAATTCCTTCCCTTCCTAAATCCTAAAACCTCAATCCTGCGCGAAGGCAAAACACCAAAACACCCGTCTTCAAAGCGGCAAGCCGCTTTGAAGCCACCCTCTTTAAAAAAGAGGGTACGTCCTACGGTTGCTTTGTGTTTTTATTGTGAACGAATAAATCTTGCTGTAGCCTTACCCTCTTTTTTAAAGAGGGTGGCACAAATCCGAATTTATTCGGTTTTGTGACGGGTGTTTTGCGCTGCGCGCAGGATTAAGGTTTTAGGACCCGGGATTTAGGAAGGGAAGAAAATTGCCGTACCGTCCTTTCCCTAAAACCTAAAACCTAAATCCTAAAACCTGCGGCGCTTCGCGCCGCCGTTGACAACCGCCGCCGCTGTTGCTATACTTGTTTTGTCCCCAACATTACGAAGGAGTTGAATAACATGGCTGAAAAGCGTGTACCGATAGAAAAAAAGCAGGAGATCGTGCGCCAGTATTACGAAGGGAAAAGCGTGGAGCAGCTTTCCGGCGAGTATTCATGCTCTAAATCGTCTGTTTACCGCTGGATACGCGAATACCCGTGGGAGTGTGCGCGGGAGGCCGCTGTTCCCCAAAACGAGCGGGATGAGTTTTTTGATGAGGCGTACACGCCCGCCGACCTCGGCTGGATGTTCGCGATGATGGGTATGGTACAAGATGCCAATAAGCTTGTCAGGGCGGAGGCGCCGCCGTGGCTGGTTAGTTGATATGCATAAAAATATTATTATATTGCCCGCCAATATGTTAAAAATGTAAAAATATTGTTTGTAACATAGCATTTTTACTAAACAGATATTGTGTTTTTCGCGAATTTATTGTAAAATACGCTCATATTCTTAATACAAAGGCAATCGACGGCATAGCTGTACGCAGGGCACGGCGCATCTAAGTCGATGGGGAGTGATCTTTTGCAAAACAAAGCAAGGCTGTCCTTTAGAAAAAAGAAGGGCATCAAGGAAACCGTCACACTGCCGTTCCTGGTGATGATGATACCGGGGATCGCGGTGCTGGTGGTAAACAACTACCTGCCCATGCTGGGCGCGATTATGGCGTTCCAGCAGTACAGGTTCCAGGACAATTTTATCTACAGCATTATGAACAGCAGGTGGGTGGGGTTCCGAAACTTCCAGTTCCTGTTCAGTAAC
>WRLS01000007.1 GCA_009776345.1 Oscillospiraceae bacterium
CGATTATGCGCGAACACGGAAAAATATATATGCTGGGCAACGCGGGATCCTATCCGTTTTTCGCGCTGACCCAAACCGTGTTGGGCGCGATGCGCGGCAGCAGTGATACAAAATCGGCTGTGCTGTATTCGGCGGCGCTTAATTTGCTGGGGCTAGTCGGGAACGTGATATTCTTGGTTGTGTTCAAGTTTGGGATTTTCGGTCTGTCCCTGGCGATTATACTGAGCCGCCTGGTAATCGCCGCACCCGCGCTGTTCTATTTAATCCGAAGGGGCGAAGGGCTGCGCGCGGACGCGTTTTTCCGCCCGCGCATGGGATTACAGCGCAGTATTATGTATGTGGCGGCGCCAACCGGGCTGGAGCAGGTGTTCTTCCATACCGGGCGGTTGCTTACACAAGTTTTTATCGTCGGCTACGGTACAATGAGCGCCGCCGCAAACGCTATCGTACTCCCGCTGAGTTTTTTTGTCCAGATTTCCGGCATGACGATTATGACCGCGCTGGTTACGATTGTCGGGCATTGTATGGGCGCGGGCGATGTAAAATCCGCCAAGCGCTACATAAAAGTCATGACGCTGACCTGCATAGCCGCAACGGCACTTTCGTCCCTGATTTTCGCGCCGATTTTACCGTGGTTCCTGTCGATTTACAACCTCCCGCCCGAAGCGTATGAGCTTGCCCTTTCCGCGAGTATTTTAATTTTGATCGGCACGCCGCTCACATGGCCGGGCAGCTTTGTAATACCGTCCGGCCTGCGCGCCGCCGGGGACGCGCGGTTTAACATGGCGGCTTCAATACTGTGTATGTGGGCGGTGCGCGTTGGGATGGGGTATTATTTGGGCACGGTTTTGGGATACGGGCTGAACGGGATATGGGTCGCGATGTTCATAGAATGGACCATACGCACGATAATTTTCACGCTGCGCGTCCGTGGGGACAAGTGGGCGCTGCATAAGGTGATATAAAGGGGAGTTTTTATGCAGCTTATTTTATTCAGCGCGGTTGCGGGAATAATGGGGATGGGGCTTGGCGGGCTGGCATCTGTGCTGCTGCTGCGCCGCCCGTCTGAAAACGTGACCTGTTGGATGCTGTGCTTTGCCGCCGGTATTATGACAAGCATCGTCTGCTTCGGGCTGATACCGGAGGCGGCGGAGCTAGGCGGCGTTGCGGCGGCGATAATCGGCCTGGTCTTTGGGGTTATCGCCGTAATGCTGCTGAACCTTCTGTATGACAGGATAACCCAGGCAAACGCGATGCCCGGCATACACAGCACGCATGAAGAGCTTTACCACGGCAGCCATCTGATAAATAACCCCGCGCAGATGATCCGCTCGGGGATGATAATGCTGATTGCCATCGCGCTCCACAACATCCCGGAGGGGATTGCGATAGGGGCGGGCGGGAGCCATGATTTAGCGCTGGGCGCGCTTTTGGCGCTGATGATCGCCCTGCACAATATCCCTGAGGGGATGGCGATAGCCGCCCCGCTTCTTTCCGGCGGGATAAATAAATGGCGCGTCGTGCTTTGGACGGCGGCATCAGGCGCGACAACACTAATCGGCGGGATAATCGGGATGCTGATCGGCGGGCTTTCCGACCTTGCCGTGGGGCTGTCCCTTTCGGGCGCGGGCGGGGCGATGCTGTATGTCGTTTTCGGGGAGATTATCCCGCAGTCTGTTATCATGACAAAAAACCGGGCCGCGCCTTTGGTGACGCTGCTCGGGATTATCGTTGGGTTAGTGATAACGCAGATTTAGCAGGGGCGACCCTTGCGGTCGCCCGTTTTGCGGTTGGCGGGGAATGTGAAGCTCAAAATCTGTACCTACGATATGTTTGTTACTCATTGCAGCTACGCACAGCCCACCCGCTCATGCCGCGGGGGCAGTTACTTTGCGACGCGGCAAAGTAACCAAAACGCGCCGGGGAGACCCCGGACCCCCACTCCGACAAACCGCATAGCTTCGTGCCTTCCATCGCGCACGTCATATGCATAGCCCTATAATCCGCCCGATCACCCAGCCGAGCCGGGCTCTAGGGCTAGAACGCGAAAAAAGGAATTAGGAATAGAAGAAATCAAAGACTTTTTCCGCTGTAATTACGTGCGCGGGCGCTTCCGGGCGTCGCTCCTTGCTTTCGTTATGTGCCTACTTGCCTTTGTAGATTTGTGTCTATAAAAGCTAAAATGCATTGTGAAGGTCAAGAAGCGGGGAAAAATTCGTTTTCTTTTTTCTGCTATCTTTTTCCCCGCGCCCAGCATTTGAGCCTCGCAAGGCGAAAGCGGAAGGCAGATGATGCGTGTTGGCTGTACTTGGTCTGTCGTTCTGGCAAGTGTGGAGTCTTTGATTTCTGCGGGGGGTCGCGGGGGTTCTTAGGGGGCGAGCGGGGGCAGCGGCGCCCAGCCCCCTGAGCGCGCTTTGGTTACTTTGCCGCGTTGCAAAGTAACAGCCCCCGCGGCTTGAGCGGGTGGGCTGTGCGAAGCTACAATGAGAAACAAGCATATCGTAGGCATAGATTTCACATTTCCCGGCAACTGTGAAACTCGCTATTTTTGCACTCTTGAAACAAACGGGCAATCATGCTACAATAGTGCCGGTACCATAAATGGGAAGGGGGAGAAGCTTGCCGCGCGGTAAGAAAAATGCAAAGCTGCAGACAGTGCGGGTCGTGGAACGCAAAAGGGCGCCCGGGGCCTATAAACCCGAACCTAGGCTCAATTCGGTAAGGATACGAAAAGCCGATGCGCCGGGCGAGCTGCCCTCGCTGTTTGTGTTCACGCTGATTGTAATCTATAAAAACCTTTACATATTGGGCGCTACGATTTTGCGCCGCAAACGCCGCCTTGCAAAAAGGGCGCGGCTTGTCTTGTCCGTGATGCGCGGCTCGGTTTATGCGGGGCTGTTCCATATGGGGCGGATACTGCGCCGCATTGCCGGGGGGGTATTGGCGCGCCTGAATGCGCCCTTTGCGCTGATCAGAAGCGTATACCGCGAGCAAAAGCCGGTCATTGCGGCAAAGCGCGGGCGCGGGCAATTCCCCTGGCCGTCATATATGGAGGTCGCGGAGGCCATCCTGCGGCTGTTCGGGCGGATAATAGCCACGCTTGTCAACCATATCCTGCCGCTTGCGGCGGCGCTGGTTTTATTATTTGTAATAGACGGTTTTGTCAGCCAAAGCTTTGGGTTGAGGGTCGTATACCGTGGAGAGGTCATTGGCTATGTGCGAAGCGAAGCGGATTTCGACGAGGCATCGCGCAATGTCAGGAGCCGCGTGATAGTAGGCACAAACTACACATTCCCCATCAGTCAACCGAATTTCCAGCTCGTTATCTGCGAAAACCCGCATGAAACCAACCGCAGGATGCTCGCCTACAACAGCATACTTAAACGCGCCGGTGTAGAAATGGTGGCGCTTGAGCGGTTTACCGGGATAAACGACCTGGCGAACAGCATTGTTTTGCTGTCCGGGCAGGAGGTAGAGGAGGCTTACGGCTTTTATCTGGACGACCGGTTTTACGGCGCACTTGAAAATAAGACGGGGATACTGAACCTTCTGGACGCCATACACAGCCGCGGCAGGACAGGAAGGCCGGGAGAGCGCATCGAGTTTGAGAAAAAAATCGAGCTTACCCCGAAGGAGCTTTATCTGACTGCGTCAATCATCGACGAAAACGAACTCTTCGCCGCCCTTCTGCGCAATGAGGAGGAAGAGCAGGCATATGTCGTCCAAGAAGGCGACACACCGTCGGGCATCGCGGACAAGCTCGGCATTTCCTACGCGAGATTAAAAGAGCTGAACCCCGAGGTAGAGGACAGGCTGATGCCGGGGGACGAGCTGAAAACGCGGGTCGCAAGGCCGTTTATAACGGTGCAGACAATCTTTACGGATATATATGAGGAGGATGTCGGCTTTGATACGGAAACGGTGGAGAACGCCCTGTTCGCCGTCAGCTACCGCCAGGTGGAACGGGCGGGGGTCAACGGCAGGCAGGAGGTAGAGGCCGAAATTACAATGGTGAACGGCATAGAATACAAGCGGGAGATACTGTCTACACGGATGCTTGTCCCGCCAATCACGCAAAGGGTAATTGTCGGGACGCAGACACCGCGCCCCGCCCCGGCTGTTGCATTGCCCGCACCGGGCGGGCAGGAAAGCGCGCCGCCGTCCCAAAGCGTCAGCAGCTCCGGGTTCCTGTGGCCGATTGCAGGCGGCGGCGGGCGCTTTAACGGCGGCTTGGGCAGTTACCGCGGGCATACGGGCGTTGACCTCGGCGCGAATGCGGGCACGCACATTGTCGCGTCTGCGTCGGGCAGGGTCGTCGAAGCAAGGTGGACATATCACGGCTACGGCATATGGTGCCGCATCCAGCATGACGGCGGCTTTTCCACGCTGTACGCGCATATGAACCAGATGTATGTAAACGTGGGCGATTATGTAAACCAGGGGCAGGTTATTGGTACGGTAGGCAGGACGGGCAACGCGTTCGGCAACCATTTACATTTTGAGGTAAGGCATAACAACGCCATCCGCGACCCGATGCAGTATATCAGCAGGTAGCCGCTATACAATGAGCATCGCATCCCCGAAGCTGAAAAATCGGTACCCTTCTTCCACGGCGGCTTTGTATGCCGCCATTGTATTTTCATAGCCGGCAAAAGCGCAGACCAGCATGATCAGCGTGCTTTCCGGCAGATGGAAATTTGTGATAAGCCCGTCAATTGCTTTGAACTGAAACCCCGGGTAGATGAATATATCCGTGCGGCGCTCACAAGGGGCGATCCCGCCAAGGCCGCGCGCCGCGGATTCCAGCGTGCGGCAGGAGGTTGTCCCCACCGCGATTACCCGTCCGCCGGATTTTTTCGCCCTATTTATTTTCTCGGCGGCTTTTTGGGGGATGCGGTAAAATTCGCTGTGCATATGGTGGTCCTTAATGTTTTCTGCGCTTACCGGGCGGAATGTCCCCGGCCCTACATGAAGGGTCAAAGTGGCTGTGCCGATGCCCGAGCTTTCCAATTCCGCGAGCAGCTCCGGCGTGAAATGCAGCCCGGCAGTAGGTGCCGCCGCCGATCCCAATTCGCTCGCGTAAACGGTCTGGTAGCGTTCGGGATCTACAAGCTTTTTTGTGATATACGGCGGTAGCGGCGTCATGCCGATTTGATCAAGGATGTCAAAAAACTGCCCGTCATACGAAAATTTCGCGAGACGGTTCCCGCCCTCCAATACTTCGAGGACTTCGCACTCTAGCGCGCCGCCCCCGAAAGAAAAGCGGCTCCCCGGCATCGCCCTGCGGCCGGGCCGAACCATGGTTTCCCAGATATCACGCCCCTTTTGCTCAAGGAGCAGGAACTCAAATTCCGTGCCTGCGCCGCCTGTTTTCTTGCCCCACAGGCGCGCAGGGAATACGCGGGAATCGTTGAGGACAAGCAGGTCCCCCGGCACCAGAAGCTCCGGCAGCTCGCAAAAACTGCGGTGTGTGAGCTTGCCGCTTTTGCGATCCAGCACAAGCAGGCGCGAGCTGTCGCGCCGATCAAGAGGGCTTTGGGCGATAAGGCATTCAGGCAAAACAAAGTGGAAGCCCGATGTTTTCATTGGTTTTCCCTTTTCAATTAGTTATTGACATCAGTATCACGAAATGATAAAATAAGTGCAATCACATAAAATTCATAACCGGATAGAGGCGCGGGGATCATCAGTAGCGTAAGTTGGGCAGCCGTATGCCAACGCTTGCGCGGAAGGGGTTTCTGCCGAAGGATGAAGCCTGCGGAAGCTGATTCCTGGGTGCTGTACTGAACAGGTCGGCAACTGTCATCTGCAATAGATGGAGAGCTGTCTGGCATTAGAGATACTGTCGTCCCATCGGGGTATCGGCGGCTTTGCCAGTGTTTTCTATTATATTGCAATAGCTCCCGGTTTTCAAGCCGGGCTTTTTTATGCGAACGGTAAAATTGTAACTTTTCCTATGAAAACAGAATAAACTGTTAATAAATTAAGGAGAAAACAGATGAAAACGTACAATGTCGCCATATTGGGGATAGGGATGGTGGGGCAGCGCTTCGTGAAGCTGCTGGACGGGCACCCGTGGTTTAAGGTCACGCATTTGGCGGCGTCAGGCCGCTCGGCGGGCAAAACCTTCGGGCAGGCGATGGAGGGCCGCTGGGCTTTTGATACCCCGATACCCGCGGATGTGAAGAATATCACCGTAATGGACGCCGACGCCGACAAAGAAAAAATCGCGGGCAGCGTGGATTTTGTTTTCTGCGCCATAGACGCGGATAAAGAAACCACGCGCGCGATAGAGGAAAGCTACGCGAAGCTGGAATGTCCCGTTATATCAAACACATCCGCTTTTCGGACCTGTGACGATGTGCCGATGATCATCCCGGAAATCAATCCCGAACACGCGCAGATTATCCCGTACCAGCGAAAACGCCTCGGCACAAAGCGGGGATTTATCGCGGTGAAGTCGAACTGCTCCATCCAAAGCTATGTGCCGGCGCTCCACCCGCTCATGCACTTTGGACTCGAAAAAGTGCTGGCGTGTACCTACCAGGCGATTTCCGGCGCGGGCAAAACCTTTGAAAGCTGGCCGGAAATGACGGACAACGTGATCCCGTACATCGGCGGCGGCGAGGAAGAAAAAAGCGAGAAGGAGCCGCTGAAGATTTGGGGCAGCATTAAAGACGGCAAAATCATAGACGCAGCTTCCCCGCAGATAACCGCGCAGTGCATCCGCGTACCGGTCACTGACGGGCATATGGCGGCGGTTTTCGCAAGCTTCGCTAAAAAGCCCGAAATCGAAGAAATAAAGCGCCTGTGGGACGATTATAAAGGCGAGGCACAGATTTTGAATCTGCCGAGCGCGCCTAAGAAGTTTATCAGATATTTTGAAGAAGCCGACAGGCCGCAGACAAAGCTCGACCGCGACCTGGAAAACGGCATGGGGATTTCGCTCGGGCGGCTGCGCCCGGATACGCAGTATGACATTAAGTTCATCGGGCTGTCCCATAACACGGTGCGCGGCGCGGCGGGCGGCGGGGTACTGATGGCGGAGGTGCTGTGCGCGAAGGGGTATATTTAATTTTTATTTAATTTGGAGGTCAGCATGAAAAAAGTAATTTTCAATGGCTCCGGCGTTGCGGTTGCAACGCCCATGAACGGGGATTTTTCTATAAATTATACAAAGCTCGGTGAGCTTATCGACAGGCAGATCGAGCATGGCACAGACGCAATCGTCATTTGCGGGACAACGGGCGAAAGCACAACGATGACGGACGATGAACACGTGCAGTGCATACGCTTCGCCGTGGAGTATGTGAAGGGCCGCGTCCCCGTGATCGCGGGGGCGGGAAGCAACGACACAGCCTATGCGGTCTGGCTTTCTAAAGAGGCGAAGGCAATCGGCGCGGACGCGCAGCTGCAGGTGACGCCGTATTACAACAAAACGTCGCAGCTTGGGCTTGTCCGCCACTTCACCGCCATCGCGGACGCAACTGATCTGCCCGTGATACTCTACAACGTCCCAAGCCGCACCGGGGTGGATATCAAAACAGAAACTTACCTTGAACTGAGCCGCCATCCGAATATCGTTGCTACAAAAGAAGCCAACGGCGATATGTCTGCGGCTGTCCGCACAGCGGGCCTTTGCGGGGATAATTTGGCGATGTATTCAGGCGAGGATATGCTCGTTGTGCCGATGATGTCAATAGGCGGCAGGGGCGTTATTTCCACCACCGCCAACATAATGCCGAAAGAAATGCGTGATATGTGCGCGCTGTATTTTGAAGGCAAGGCCGCCAAGGCGGGCGCGATGCAGCGAAAGCTCGCGGTTATGATAGACGCAATGTTTTGCGACGTAAACCCCATGCCGCTTAAATACGCGCTGAACAGGATTGGCATGAACGCCGGTCCCTGCCGTATGCCGCTGGTTGAACCCGGGGATAATGCCAAAGCGCAAATCGACGCGGCGTTAAAGCACTACAATTTGATTTAAATAATAATTTAACTAATTTTCTGAGTTCTGAGTTCTGAATAAGGGGTGGACGTATAAATGAAGATAATCCTTTCCGGATGCAATGGGCAGATGGGGCGCGCGGTCACACGCTGCGCCGCCGCCGGGGACAGCTGCGAAATCGTCGCGGGGATAGATATCGCCGCCGGGGAAAACGCAGCCTACCCCGTTTTCACGGACCCTGATTTATGTGATACCAAAGCGGATGTTATCATTGATTTCAGCCATCCGTCCGCGCTTACGCCGCTGCTGAAAATGGCGGTGGGGCGCGGGATTGCGGCTGTGATCTCCACCACGGGCTTCGGCGACGGGCAGGTGATGGAGATTAAGGCGGCGGCGGAGCGTATCCCGATTTTCTCCAGCGCGAATATGTCGCTGGGCGTAAATTTACTGCGCGAGCTTTCGATAACCGCCGCGCGCGTATTGGGCAGCGGGTTTGACATCGAAATCGTAGAAAAGCACCACAACCAAAAAATTGACGCGCCCAGCGGCACGGCACTCATGCTCGCCGATGCGGTAAGCTCTGCTTTGCCCCAGCCGCCGACATATATCTACGACCGCCGTTCAAGACGGGGGAAGCGCACAAAAAATGAGATCGGCCTGCACGCCGTCCGCGGCGGGACAATCACAGGGGAGCATGATGTGATCTTCGCGGGTACGGACGAGGTCATCACGCTTTCGCACCGCGCGTATTCAAAGGAGGTGTTTGCGGCGGGCAGCCTGCGCGCGGCGGCGTTCCTCATAGGAAAAAAGCCGGGGCTGTACGGTATGGCGGACCTGCTCGATAGTTAAATAAATATTTAACAGACAAGGTCAGTTCGCAAAATCCTGACCATAAACAAAACTACGGAAGGATGTATTTCCCATGCAAAAAAACAGTACAAAGAAGTTAGTCTACATCGCGATGATCGCCGCTGTCTACACAGCGCTTTGCCTGGCACTGCCGTTTATCAGCTACGGGCCGCTGAACATACGCATCGCGGAGGCTCTCGCGCTCCTGCCTGTATTCTCGCCCATCGGGGTTTGGGGCGTAACGCTGGGATGCTTTTTGGCGAACCTGACGGGATTTTTCACCGGGGCGAATATTTTAGGCGCACCGGATATACTTTTCGGCACCGCCGCGACATTTATCGCCGCGCTCCTCAGCCGCAGGTGGCGCGGAATCCGCGTTCATGGGCTGCCGGTCGCGGCTGTTTTGCCGCCAGTTCTGATCAATGCGCTCGTTATCGGCGTAGAGCTTGCGTTTGTCACCACCGTGCCCGGAGAAAGCTTCGTCACCGCTTTTGCGGTCAATGCGATTTGGGTTGGGATGGGCCAGCTTATTTCCTGCGGGATTATCGGGCTTGTGATGGTAAAAACGCTGGAGAATACCGGTATCGCCCGACGGCTCGAAGCTTTAGATAAGCAAAATTCTAAGATTAAATAATAATTAAAATAACTATTCGTATTCATAAAAACAGGAGACCGATATGGACGATTTCTACAATTTCCACCCGGTTGTCAAAGCGCTCGCCGAAAAGGCGGAAGCCCGCTGTGCCGATGCATTCTCGGGGATCGACGATATTGCAGACTACAACAGCAGAAAAGTCATATCGGCGTTTCAAGAAATGCGCGTGGACAGCTCCCACCTAACCGGCACGACGGGCTATGGCTACGGGGACCGCGGGCGCGATACGCTGGACGCGGTTTTCGCGCGGGTTATGGGCGCGGAGGATGCGCTGGTGCGGCATAGCTTCGCAAGCGGCACAGCTACGATCGTGGCGGCGCTTTTCGGCGTACTGCGGCCCGGTGATGTGATTATTTCGCTTTCCGGCAGGCCCTACGACACACTGTTGCCGGCGCTGGGACTTGGGGAGGAAAAATGCGGCTCTCTAACAGAATTCGGCATTGAATACCGCGAACTGCCTTTGCTTGAAAACGGCAAAGTGGACATGCAGGCTATACCGGAAGCTGTAAAAAACGTGAAAGCCGCATATCTACAGCGTTCGCGCGGGTATTCGCTCAGGCCGTCAATCACAGTGGATGAAATCAAAGAAATCGGGAAGCTGGTAAAACAGCACAATCCGGATGCGCTGTTTATCGTGGACAACTGCTACGGGGAGTTTGCCGAGCGGACCGAACCTACGCAAGCGGGCGCGGACCTAATCATGGGTTCGCTGATTAAAAATCCCGGCGGCGGGATCGCGCAGACAGGAGGATACATCGCGGGGCGCGCCGATTTAGTGGAGCAATGCGCATACCGCATAACCGCGCCCGGCATAGGCAGGGAGGTCGGCTGTTCGCTTGATGAAAACCGTAATATGTACATGGGGCTGTTTTTCGCGCCTACAGTAGTGGCATCCGCGATAAAAACAGCGGTGTTTGCGGCGGCGGTTTTCGGCGGGGCGAGATACCCTGTTTCCCCTGACGTGGACGAGATTAGGACAGATATTGTCCAAACAATTACGCTTGGCTCGCCCGAGAAGCTGTCGGCGTTCTGCCGCGGGATACAGATGGGCGCGCCGATTGACAGCTTTGTCGTCCCGGAAGCGGGGGAGATGCCCGGTTACGCCGACAAGGTTATCATGGCGGCGGGCGCGTTCCATCTAGGCGCGAGCATTGAGCTTTCAGCCGACGGCCCAATGCGCGAGCCATACGCCGCTTGGATGCAGGGCGGCCTGACCTGGCCCGCCGGTAAGCTGGGGGTCATGCTGGCGGCACAGGAGATGATTGTGTAGCAAAAGGAGCTGAAAATGAAAATCACATTTTTGGGGACAGGCGCCGCCGAGGGCGTCCCCGCACTGTACTGCCGCTGCGATATCTGCAAAAACGCGCGGGAAAAGGGCGGGAAGGAAGTCCGCACCCGCAGCCAGGCTTTGGTCGGAGATGACCTGCTGATCGATTACCCGCCGGATACTTATGCCCATTATTTGGCGCATGGCTTCGATTTGCCCGGGATCACGCATATGCTGATAACACATTCCCACACCGACCATTTTTACCCGAACGATTTAGAGATGCGCCTGCGCCATTATGTGACCGCCATGCCGAAAAAACTGCATCTTTACGGCAACGAAAAAGTGCATAACCGTCTGCGTGAAGCCGCCCCGGATGAGCTTGGCGAGCTTCTTGAGAACCTGGAGCTTCACCGCGCCGTGCCTTTCCTGCCGCTTCAAGTCGGCGGTTATAAAGTTACACCGATGGCTGCCCTGCATGACCGCAGCGAGGAGTGCCTTTTCTACTTAATCGAACAGGGCGGCAAGTCCCTGCTTTACGCAAACGACACCGGCTTTTTCCCCGAAAAGACTTGGGAGTGCCTGAAAGAAAGCGGCGTAAGGCTTGGGCTGTGCAGCTTGGACTGTACGGCAATGGGCAAGAAAGAGGGCACAAACCATATGGGGCTGGAGGACTGCATTGAGGTAAAGGGGCGGCTGCTGAAAATGGGCATAGCCGATGACGATACGGTATTCGTCCTGCACCATTTTTCCCATAACGGCGGGCTGACACATACGGAAATGGAAAAACGGGGAGCGGGATATGGCTTTCTGACGGCGTATGATGGGATGAGTGTGAAAATTTAATAACCCGTCCGTTTTGCGCATAAACATTACTAATCTCCGAAAGAGAGGTAATGTTTATGCCGCATGCGTTCCTGTCCCCGGACAGCGTCACAATGGTTTTACTGCTGCTGTTGGGCGTTTATCTCACCGTAAGGCTGCGGCTTTTCCGCATATCCGCGCTCCCGTTTATTCTGAGAAATACTGTTGGCTCCCTTTTCGTGCGCGATAAAAGCGCGGGAGGGGCGATTACGCCGTTCCAGGCCGTTATGACAGCGCTTGCCGGTACGATGGGGGTAGGCAATATCGCCGGGGTTGCGACTGCGCTGGTGGCAGGGGGCCCCGGCGCGATCCTGTGGATGTGGGTGAGCGCGTTTTTCGGCATGGCGACAAAATACGCCGAAATCGCGCTCGCCGTGCGCTTCCGTGTGCGGGGCGCGGACGGGATGCTGCGCGGCGGGCCGATGTATTATATGTCAGACAAAAAACACGGGCTAAAAAGCAAATGGCTTGCGGCGGTGTTTTGCGCGGCGTGCGTGCTGTGTTCGTTCGGGGTCGGCAATATGACGCAGGTGAATTCGGTATCACAGGCGGCATTGCAGGCATTTTCAATTCCGGCGTGGGTTACGGGGATACTTACGGCACTTGTGCTGTCGCTGGTCATATTCGGCGGGGTCAGGCGCATCGCAAGGACAGCGGAGATTATTATCCCGTTTATATCGGTTCTGTATATTTGCTTTGCGGCGGCGTTTTTATGGATAAGCCGCGAATATGTCCCTATGGCGCTCCGCCTTATTTTTGAAAGCGCGGCAGGCCCCGCACAGGCCGTTGGCGGCGCGGCGGGCTACGGCGTGGCGGGGGCAGTCAGATATGGGTTGAGCCGCGGCGTATTCACGAATGAAGCCGGTCTGGGCTCCGCCCCGATCGCCCACGCGTCGGCGGATTGCGAAAGCCCCGCGCATCAAGGCGCGTGGGGCGTGTTTGAGGTTTTCGCGGATACAATCTTCGTATGCACGGTGACGGCGCTTGTGATCCTGACAGCAGGCGGCGGTACGCTCTGGCAAAGCGGGATAGATGGCGCGGCGCTCACCTCCGCCGCGTTTGAAAGCGTATTCGGGCCGCTTGGCAGGGGATTTATCGCGGCGGCAATCGCGCTGTTCGCGGTGCCGTCCATGCTGGGCTGGTGCTTTTACGGGGAATCCGCGCTTTCGTGGCTTACCGGTGGGGACGCGGCGGCGGTAAAATGCTACCGCGCTGCCTTCGTCGCCGTTTCGGTGTATGGCGCGGTTGCGGGGATGGGGGCTGTCTGGGCGGCGGCGGATTTATTGAACGCGCTGATGGCTCTGCCGAATATTGCGGCAATTTTCCTGCTGAGGAAACATATATCTACAAGATTTAAATAAAGACTGGAAATTTTATTATTGATATGTTAAAATAATGTAAAAGGTACTGCGATTTCAAACGAGGGGGTCCCTAAATGCGATTATTGACCAGATCCGACTTCGACGGCCTTGCCTGCGCCGCCCTGTTAAAAGAGCTGGGCGTTATAGACCATTGGAAATTTGTCCACCCAAAGGACATACAGGACGGGCTGGTGGAGGTTTCCGAGAACGATGTGCTGGCGAATGTGCCTTACTCCAAAGGCTGCGGGCTGTGGTTCGACCACCATTCAAGCGAGGGCGAGCGGCTCGGCAGTGATATAGTTTTCGAGGGCGAGAGCCGCATCGAGGACAGCGCCGCCCGCGTCATATACGAATATTACGGCGGGATAGAAAAGCTGCCGCATTTTGAAACTATGGTAAAGGCGGTCGATAAGGTCGATTCCGCAAAGCTTACCTCTGACGAGGTCCTAAACCCGCGGGATTGGATCCTGCTTGGCTTTATCATGGACCCGCGCACGGGCTTGGGGCGCTTCCGCAATTTCCGCATCTCGAACTATGAGCTGATGGAGGAGTTGATAGACGCCTGCCGCAGCCAGACAATCGAGGAGATCATGGAAAACCCCGATGTAAAGGAACGCGCCGCGCTCTATTTTGAGCAGGACGGGCTGTTCCGCGAAATGCTCCAAAAATACAGCCGCACCGACGGCAATGTAATCATCACCGACCTGCGCGGGGTCGAGCCTATCTATACCGGCAACAGGTTTGAGATATACAGCCTGTACCCGCAGCAGAACATATCCATGTGGGTGATCGACGGGCGCGGCAAGCAAAACTGCCCGATCGCCGTCGGGCACAGCATCGCGAACCGTACATCCGGCACCGATGTCGGTGCGCTGATGCTTAAATACGGCGGCGGCGGCCATAAGACGGTCGGTACCTGCCAGGTTCCGTACAGTGAGGCTGACAGGATTGTCGGCGAGCTTATCGAGCAAATGAAAAAAGACGGCTGATTATTACATTAAAAGGGGCGGGACTGCTTCCCGCCCCTGTGCATTTACATAATAATCGTCGGATACCGCGCAAATAAACGCACTTGCGACAAAATTGCTTGACATTTCGCGCAGGATAAACTAAACTATAAAGTAAGAGTGGTCTACCATTTTTTGAGGACGTAGTGATATGATTAACAAACAGCGAGTAAAACGCATCAGGCACGCTATTTACACTGTAATCGTGCTGCTGCTGTTCATACCCGTCATTTTGCTGATAGCGCTGTCTATCAGCATGATCGGGTTTTTAAGGGATGCCGCCGATTCCCTTAACCGCATCGAAAGCCATATTGCCACACCGGTGCTTCCGTCTCCGTCACCGGAGCTGTTAGAACCGGAGGACCAGTCGGCGGATACGCAGTTTAACCCGGGAGGTACACAGCCGGCGGTCTTCATAGGGGAAGAAAACGGACAGGATGAGCCGCAGGGGCAGGACGGACAGGATATAGCGCAGGGGGGCGGCACTGCGGAAACCGAGGGGCTAAACACCTATCGCCCGGAAACCCTGCCGCAGCTTTTCTTCGACACGGCCGTCACGCCGTCTACAGCGGGGGCGGAGGATATATACCTTACAGTGGACAATACACCGGCGGAGAATTTCCCCGCGATAATGGGCTTACTTGATAAATATAATATTAAAGCAACTTTTTTTGTATGGCGGGGTGATTCCGGCGGCACCCCGATGCTGGGCTCGGATTACCGCGCCATCATACAAGCCGGGCACAGCATAGGGATCCATTGCGGCGACCCGTCAATCCCCCTGTCCCGGCTCTATTCGAGCGCTGAGTTTTTTCTGGATGACTTCGCTATGATGTTTGATATGATCGAGCATTACACGGGCGTGCGCACAAGGCTCTACCGTCTGCCCGGCGGCAGCGTGAACCCGCACCACCCCGAAAGGGACGAGGTCAAGCGGCAGATTATAGCAGAGCTTGATTCCCGCGGCTTTATCCAGCACGACTGGAACGCGTCCGGGGAGGACGCTGTAATCCCTCCGCTTTCCATGCAACAAATCCTGTCTAATTTACACACTAATATACAGGGGGGCGGGCGCATCATCGCGCTGGTGCATGACGGGACGGGTTCGGACTCCACCGTGCGCGCCCTGGAGCAGTTCATCCCCTTTTGCCTGGAGCAGGGATATGTATTCCGGGCTATGGACCATGATACGGTCCCGGTTTCATTTTTAGCTGATTAGGGAGGTATTCCATGGGTTTCAAAGACGATTTTTTTGAGGCTTTACGGAGCGTGAAGAGGGATTTTACCCGGGAGCCCGAGGCTTCTGTTCAGCCGCGCCCCGTCGGCCGCGAAATTGAGCAGCCCGAGCCGCCGCCCGTCCAAAACACGGCGGGGAGCGGCGATGGCGTTGTGCCGAAGCTCCTTGAGGATACCGGGGATTTCCGTATGCCGGACAATATAATCACGCAGGACGACCGTCCGCCGGCCCCCGCAAAATCTGACGCGGAGGTCATGGATGCCTTTCGGCAGGCCGCCGCGTCTGTCAATGACAGCAGGGGCGATTCCGGGGATGATTTGCCGGGTGAGGTACATACCCTCGCCGGGGGCGATTCTTCCACCTATATTGACTACAACCCCGACGCGCGGGATAATTTTTCGGATTCCGGCGACGGGCGTAAAATATTCGACTTTGCCGCCGGGGATATGTACACCGACGACAAGACGATTATCTCCCGCAACACGCTGATCAAAGGCAACCTGCAAACCGAGGATTCCGTGCGGCTTCTCGGGGCGATTATGGGCGATATCGACTGTAAATCCAATATCGTTGTGGCGGGAAAAGTGCAGGGCAACACTTCCGCGCACAACGCATATATTGTAGACGCGCAAATTGACGGCGACATGGTCTGCGACGATACCGTAAATATAAACAAGGACGCCTGGATACTCGGCAATATACGCGCACAGCAGGCGGAGATCGACGGCAAGATCAAGGGGAATATCGAGATCAGGCACGCGGTTTCAATCGGCCCGACATCCTCGGTGATCGGCGATATCTCCACCGATGAGATTGAGATAAAGCGCGGCGCATTTGTCAACGGCCAGCTAATCATGTACAGCCCGTCCAGGGATGTTATAGACAGGTTCGAGGATTTCGACAGGGGTTAATCTGCATTTTTGGGGGGTAATATGTATTTAGTATTGATCTTGGTATCTGTTATCGTGTTGCTTTGTATTTTTACAAGCAACGCGCTATACCGCTTTGGGGTCCCGTCGCTGCTCATATTCCTGCTTTTTGGTATAATTATGAGCCCGGACGGACTGGGCAGGCTTATAATTGTCGATTTCGACGTCGCGGAAAACATAGCGTCCTTCGCGCTGATCCTCATAATGTTTTACGGCGGGTTCGGCACAAGCTGGCGCACGGCAAAACCGATGGCTGTCAGGGCGGGGCTTATGTCGTCGCTGGGAACGGTGCTTACCGCGTTTATAATAGGTTTTTTAAGCTCGCTTGTTTTCAAGGTGCCGTTTATATACGGGCTGCTTTTCGGGTCGGTCGTAGGCTCTACAGACGCCGCGTCCGTGTTTTCGATCCTGCGCTCCAGGAAACTGAATTTAAAAGGCGGGCTTGCCCCGCTGCTTGAGGTCGAAAGCGGGAGCAACGACCCTTTTTCTTATATGCTGACAATCATTACCATATCGGCCATACAAATGCAGGGGTCGGGGCTTTCGTTCGTTGGCGTGGCTGTCGCCATTACACAGCAGATCGGGATGGCTGTGGGCATCGGCGCCGCTGTTTCCGTGCTGACAGTCCTTTTACTTAAGCGGCTGCATCTGGAGGTAACTGAATTTTACCCCCTGCTGCTTTTTGCCATTGTGCTGCTCAGTTATTCCTTGACCGGTGTGACCGGGGGCAACGGCTATCTATGCGTGTATATACTGGGGATTGTCGTCGGGAACAACCAGTTCCTGCATAAAATCAGCACTGTTCATTTTTTCGACAGCTTCTCTTGGCTGATGCAAATACTGCTGTTCTTTATACTGGGGCTGCTTTCGTCCCCCGCGATGCTCTCGCACGTGGTCATCCCCGGGATGCTGCTGTCCTTCCTGCTTATCGTAGTGGCAAGGCCGATTGCGACATTTTGCATCCTAAGCTGGTTTAAGACGCCGATAAAGCAGCAGATGCTGGTGTCGTGGGTGGGACTGCGCGGCGCAGCGTCGATTGCGTTTGCTATTATTTCAACCAAAGCGCTGGGCGGAAGCCTGCCATACGACCTGTTCCACCTGGTATTTTTTGTCGCGCTGTTTTCCGTTTCGATCCAAGGCTCACTGACGCCTTTTCTCGCAAGGAAGCTGGACCTGGTCGATACAGACGCGGACAACTCCGTCATGAAAACCTTCACGGACTATTTCGAGGAGACCCATACACAGCTGTTTGAATACAAAGTAAGCTCTGATGACAAGCTGCAGGGCAAGCGCATTGTCGATTCCAACATCCCCGAAGATGTCCTGATTGTTATGATCAAGCGCAATAACGAGATTGTGATGCCAAAAGGCTCAATAAAACTGCTCGCTGACGATGTTCTGGTGCTGAGCGGGGAGGATTTCAGCTTTTTCAGCGGCTAGGCACGCTATCTGAATAACAAACAAAACACGCGCCATACTTTTTCTGAATGATAATTTCGGAGAGGTATGGTGTTTTTTGTGGCAATTATCGTCGGGCGGGCGCTGTCTGTTGCCCTTGCTGTAATTTTCACGCTGATTTCTATTGTCTCCTGCGGCGAGGCGGAGCAGATCATACAAGCAGGCGCGGATATCACGGGCATCCCGATTGACGGGGAAGGCGGCGTGCTGTCGATCTTACAGTCGCGGGGGGATATAGGGCTGCCGCTCCAACAGGCTATCGAGCTGTACGCAAGCGCGAACGGCAGCCCGCGCATCAGCGTACACACGGTTGCAAACCCGCATGACTACGCGGCGGCACTGCGCGCGCGGATGCTGTCTGGCGAACGCGCCGACCTTTTTCACATACAGGCGCCGGGCGCGGTAAAAGCAATGCGCGGAGAGCTTGACGACTTGTCCGACCTGGAGTGGCTAAGTCGCGCAATGCCGGGGACGCTTGACGCGGTCACTGCGGGGGATGCGGTATACGGTGTGCCGTATTCGATAACAGGCGCGGGGCTAGTTGTAAACCTGCAAATATTCCGCGGTGCTGGCATCTTCTTTGGGAATAGGCCAACGCTCGAAAGCCTGGAAGAAGCCTTTAAAGAGCTGTGGGACCAAATACAGGATGGGGAGCTTGCCGACGCATTCCCACGGCTCGAAGCTGTCACGGAGCTGGCGGCAATGGATGAAAATTATCTTGGCACATACGGCGCCGACCTGTTTCTTACAGGGAGCTTCGGCAGTGTATCGGAAGCCTCCGGCAGCGATTATCTTGAACCGGCAGGAAGCGATAACGCCCGCGATTTTTATCGTTTGATGGCATTATACTCTCCGTATAATTCGTGGCGGCAGCTCACAACGATATCCGAAGCGCGGATGGTCGAAAACGGCATAGCAACCGGGCGCGTGGCCGCTATTTACCACAGCGCCGAGGTTTACCGCAGGATCGCCGCGGTTGACCGCGAGCTCGCGGGGAACCTGGCAATCTTCCCGGTACCGGTTGGGACAGAGGAAGACCCCTATGCCGCTGTCTTCACAGGGGTCCCGGTTTATTGGGCGGTGGGCGCGCAATCTACGCCGGAAAACAAAGAAGAGGCGCGAAAACTGCTGACATGGCTGTATCATTCGGACAGCGGCGCGGCGGAGTACGCGGGGCGGTTTATGGCGGTTTCCCCATTCCGTCAGCGTGTAAGGGAAACCGGCAACCCTCTTGACCGCCAGCTTCTCAGACATATTGATATGGGGAATTCCCGTCCGATGCTGCACCCCGGCGCGCCTGAAGGCTGGGCGGAAGAGTTCGCGGCAAGTTTGCAGCAATTCTATTCAAGGGAAATATCGTGGGATGACCTGGCAGATGGGCTGACGGAGCAGTGGTATCAAAAGCTTGTGTTTTAAACAGTCTGCTCTGTCTTTGCGGTCCTCTTCCTGAAAAGGAACACCGCGTATACCGCCGTTCCCAGCGCCGCCGCCGCCGCAAGGAAAATCGGCGTCCCGCCGCCTGCCGTAATAATCGAAGGGCCTGCGGTCTGCCCTGCCTTGCCGGTAAGGGTCATGCCGATCATCGAGCCGGTGCTGTTGCTCCCTGCGGCAAAGCTTTCAATCAAGATAACAAGGCCGAAGCTGTCCGCAACCCCAAGTAATGCCACAACGCAGACCAGGACCGGGATTGAGGGGAAAACAACCGCCAAAAACAGCGAGGCCGCACACAGCGCGCCGTAAAAAAGCACACCCTTGCCAAGGCTCATAACCCTGCGCACAAGCTTGCAGGTAACAGGCGCAAGGTAGGCCGCAATCAGGCTGTTGGCCATAATCAGCGCGGAGATGATGGTGGAGCTGATCCCCGCCACAGCCCCGTAAAGCGGGACGCCAAACGAAATAAACGCCCCGCACGCGTAAAGCGGAAAGACGATCAGCAGGAGAAACGCCATCGACTCCTTTGTTTTTATGACCGCAAGCATCTCCCTGATGGAAAAAGCGCCGCCCATATCAATACTCGAAGCGCCCATTTTTTTTACAATCGGCACGCATAAAGACATCGCCGCCGCCGAAATCAAAAATACGAACGAAAAACCGAAGCGGTCGCTGAGAAGGCCGCCGATTACGGCCCCGCAGCAAAAACCTATCAGTGTGCCGCCCACCAGGCTGGCAAGCATCTGTGAGCGGGATTCCTCCTGCGGCTGTGCAGAGGCAATGATGCGCCCCGCGATGGTCGCCAGCGCAAACCCGAACCCTGCGACAGCCCTTGCGAGGCTGAACAGGACAAGGCTGTCCGCAAGCCCCGAAAACACAGCGCCGCAGCCGCAGACAGCCAGGCACAGGTACAGTGTTTTGTTTGCCCCGGCGCGTGCCAGTATTTTGCCGCTCAAGGCAATCGCGAGGATACCTGCAAGCATTTCAGCCGTTACCGGGATGCCTATGATAACCTCCCCGCCGAAACCGGACGTGGCGGCAAGCCTGTAGGACACCGCCGCCACAAAAGAAGCGCACATACTGGCACAGGCGTACAATATGAAAAAGAAAAGCCGTGAGACGGGGATATGCAGCTGTTCACGGTTTTTTTGCGTCGCCCGCACCGCGCCGATAATAAACAGCAGCTCAAGCATCAGAAAAATGACAACGGCGGTCATCACAGCCGTATCAATCACATTGCCGAACAGCGCCGAGCGGATAATGCCCGTATCTATGATGCCGTAGACATTCAAGGGGGAATCGGCGGGCTGTGCCGCCTGGCGCGGCAGAAGCGTTACATAGGCAGTTTCGGGAAGGGCTGTCTGTATATGGCTGAGTGCAGGGACGTGCTTTGCGATATCCTGCAAATACGCGTCAAAATCAACAAAATCCGCGGCAGGGATGCCCGCCCCCGTAAGCTTGGCGGCATCCCTTTCTATCACTTTGCCGATGATTGCCACCGATGTATCAAGCTCATTATAATACGAGCTTTGGAAAAAGTTAAAGGTAACGGCAAGCATGGCGGCCTGTGAAAGCACGATGACTGTAATCACCGATTTTTTGCCGATACGGAACCGTCGCTTAACCAGCCAAAGAAAAGCGAGAACCGCCCCGCCCGCTGTTATAACGCAGATCAAAACCAGCCGTGTGTACCGCCCGGTCCACGCGGATACGTGCGCGCCGTCCAGCAGCAGGCCCATACTGCCCGCGCCGCTTACGGGAAGCTCACAGTAATACGCGCCCGCGGATTCACGGTACGGCTCATCCGAACCAAGCTGATGTGTTGGCAAAATAACGTCGGCAGGGTAGCTGTACAGGACATCGCCGTCCTGGTCCGCAAGCCAAACCGCCAGGATATCGTCGGAGTCCTCAAACACGCCCCTGAGGATATCCCGCGCGCCGTAAAAACGCTCCAGCGGCTTGCCCACGCCGAGCGCGAATTCTATTTGCCCCACGGCGCTTACAGCCACAAACTTCTGCGACTGCACAAGAAGCCCTTCAGCCGTTTTCTTCTGCGACATATGCCCAAGCAGGCCGGTTATAATGATTGTGAGCGCAACCATGGCGGCGCCAATCCACTCCCACCCGTCGGACCTCTTTTTTTTCATCATCGTCTTCACCATTCATCACGGAAAATTTCATCCATGGAAATTAGGGTTTTAAAGGGGAAGAGTATCCCGCTGCGGGTTGCCGCGTCATAGTTGACAAATATTTTAGGTACGATTTCGTAGACCTGCGGCAGGGTATCAATCGGCGTGCCTTCGAGGTATTGCTCTATTACATGGGCTATGAAGCGCCCCTGGTCGGCAGGGTCGTCGAGTGTGACGCCGAAAACCGCGCCGTTTCGCACCTGGCTTTCGCCTGCCTGGGAAATAGTGGGAATCCCCGCCGCGGCGATATCTTCCAGCAGCCATGGCAGCATATGGTCCTCGGTGGTGGCGGTGGTGATATACAAAGCGTCGATCCCCTCATCAATCAGCTGTTTGTACGCGGCTTTCAGCTCACGGTAATAGCGGTCCATATCCGCGTCGTCACGCGCTTCGTCCACATAGCGGCGTTCAACCGAAAAGCCGTTTGTCACAGCGGAAAGCTCTGCCTGCCCGATGCCCGAATACGCATAGGCGGCCGGTGTGTTTTCATAAACAACGCCCAGCTTTGTAAAGCCGAAAATATGATAGGCGATGTCCACCTGCCGCCTGTAGCGGCTGGGGTCTATGTAGGCGTAGGAATTTGGGGTGAACCTTTCGGTTTCGCTTTTTACTATGCCCGACAAAATCGGGTCGGCAGCGGCAAAAACCATATAATCGTTTTTTTCCTCGCGCTCGGAGACAAAGACCCCCGCGACTGTCCCCATCACGATAAGAAGGTCGATTTCATCGCTGTTTACAGCGCGCGCCGCCTCCTGCCCGCCCATTGATTTCAGCGTGAAAAACATATCCTCCGCAAAAAGGATGTGTTCGCTTTCCGCCGCCGCCATCGCTTTCCAGACGCTTCTTGCGTCGTCTTCGAGCGGGTCGTGCGCAAAATCGGAAATCACGCCGCGCTCCTCCAGCCCTTGTGCAATCCCCGCAAGCCCATACGTAAACGAGCTGTAGCTTTCGCTTTCTATGTATCCGACCCGTATGGGCGCCGCCGACTCATCCGACGGGGACGCGGAAGCGGTATGTATGCTTCCCGAAAAAATCAGCGCCGCCGCAAGGGGCAGCAAAGCAAGCTTTTTTATTTTTAGCATAGGACCCCCTCCGTTTTATTTTAACAGCTTATCTATTTCATCCGTGCCGCCGTTTTGCACGTGGCTTTGCAGGCCGCCCGCGACATTTTCAAGCTCCTCCGCGCACAGCTCTTCGCCGTTTTCAAGGCGCGGCAAAATCTTTTCCCACACTGCACGGTGCCGCCCATGTGAAAAATCCGCACAGTACAGCGCTTCTTCGATTTTTTCTGCCGGTAAGGACCAATTCATATTTTTCTCCAAATAGCGGATCGGTAAAATTTGTTGTTGCGCGCTTCCCCAAAATCCTATATCCTAATACATATACCTCGTTTTTACAAAAGTATCACGCCTAAAAATCATAGGATGTAAAATTGCCCGGAAACCCTTTTGCACAGCAGGTTTCAGCGGCTGTATCGCCAAGCCGTAAAAATATTGCTATACCCCCAAGGGTACTTGGATAATACAGGATCCCGCAGTATAATCTATATTAACACAATTTCTTTGATTTCGCCAGTGGGTAAGGTTAAAAAAAATATATATGCAAGCCCCGCACGTATAAAAAATTTTGCTACAGGAGATACATATGGCCGAAAACCCTGTTTTTTTGCCCTATAACGAAGATTTTGAACAGGATGTAATGCGCATAGCCAACGACGGTTTCGGCGAAGGGTACATGGGGACCCGAAAGATTAAAAGCCTGGCGGCGGGCGGCGGGCCTTTTTATGTTGCAAGCGTGTCGGGAAATATTGTCGGTTATTGTTGTTTTCAGTATATTTCCGCCGCTGAGTGCGCGAAAAGCCTCAAGCTGCCGGAAGGGCTTTTGCTTGAATATTCGGGCGGGTGCGGAAATGTCTGCCTGACAAGGACGATGGCTATTACAGATTCATATAGGAAAAGCGGGATTGCGTCCGAATTATTTTCTTTATGTTTAAATGATGCCCGAGACGCGGGGATGCCGTCGGCGTGGGGCGGGGCGTGGAAAATAGGGGATGAGATCCCGATGCGGCGTATCTTTCTCGCAAACGGGTTTTCCTGTTACGGCGAGATCCCGATGATTTGGTATGAGGAAACTGATTACAAATGCTCTGTGTGTAACGGACCGTGCCGATGTACCGGCGTTATCTATTATAAAGCATTAGGACGTGCTGAAGGATGAAAATAGGTCTATCGCGTGCCATACGCGCCATTAGCGTTTTGGCCTGTATCTGCCTTCTTTCGGCTTGCGGGGCAAGGGAGCGCGCCGTTCAGGCCTTGGTGGATGTCGGGCTGATTGCGCGGCCCGAGGTCACACAGGTCGTTTTGGCGGTGCCGGTGCCGCTTTCCTTCGCGGAGGAAAACACAGGCTTTATCAAAGGCATTGAGCTTGCGCGCGAGGATATAACCGCCATGGAGATGCCCATACACTTCGAAGTGCGCATTGACGACGACAAGGGCGATTTCGCGTCCGCGGTGGAGCTTGCGCAGGGATACATCAACGACCATACGGTCATCGGCGTAATCGGCCACTGGTTCTCGAATATATGCATCCCGATTTCAAGCATCTATACAATGGCGGAGCAGACGCTTATTGTGCCGACAGTTTCAATCCCGTCGCTGACCTTGCCGCTTTCGGGATATGTTTTCCGCAATATACCCGCGGACGACCAAATCAGCATAAAAATGAGCGACTACGCGGTAAGCCAAGGGACAAAAAGGGCTGTTATATATTACGAGTACAGTATGTACGGCTTTGAAATGTCGGCCTTTCTTGAACAGTACGCAAGGTCGGTGGGCATCGAGATTATCGACCGCGTCCGCGCCCCCGACCCGGGGCAGGAGCTGTCTATTTTAAACAGGAAATGGACCGCGCTTGATTACGATACGGTGTTTGTCGTGAGCAATGTGGAGGAAGGCGCGGTTTTTGTAAACGCCATAAGGGCGTTTGGGTTTGAGGGCGCGATTATTTGCAGTGACGGGATGGACAGCGCGTCGCTCATTAGGCTGCTGAACCATGGGGCGGGTAATTTAGTGGTAAGCTCGATATTCCACAGCGAGCGCCCGCCCGCCGGGATTGTGCAGTTCCAGCAGCGGTATACCGAGCGCTACGGAACGCCCCCCGATGTCTGGGCGATACAGGGCTATGACAGCGTGATGATTGTAGCGGCAGGCGTTGCCGAACACGGCGTGACGACCTCCGCGCAGTTAAGTGAATATTTAAGCTCCGCCGAATCCCTCGGCAGTATTTTCGGGCAGACAAGCTTTAACGAAAGGTATGAGATAATCGGCAAATCGGTCTACTTAAAAAAATTGGCGGGTACCCGCTTTGAATATATAAATTAAAGGGGGGAGAAAATATGCCGGGACAAGGCTCCGTTTACCGCAAGGTTTCCCTTGACCGCCTTTCCTCGCCGGAACAGCTTGACCAAAAGCTGACTGTTGTTTCCCCGGCAGGCTGGGCGGCTCTTGCGTCTTTCACGGTGCTGCTTGCCGCCGCTTTGCTGTGGGGCTTTTTGGGCAGCGTGTCCGATAAAGTAAGCGGCGGCGGGATGCTACTCTACGGGCAGGGGGTGGTTGCGCTTACCTCCAATACCGGCGGGCAGGTTACAGATGTAAGCGTGCGCGAAGGCGACCATGTCGAGCGCGGGCAGGTCATCGCCAGGGTCTCGCAGGAGGATCTGCTCAGACAAATTGAGCGGCACAGGGAGGCGCTCGCCGCGCTAAACGCCATATCCCCCGAAACCCTTGACCTTGATATCCATTCGCTCAACAGGGAGCAGTACGCCGAATTTTCACAAATAGCCGGGCAGATACGCCTTGCCCGTGTGCAATATGAAGCGCAGAAAGAGGAAGCGCAAAGAAACGAGCGTGATGTTGCGGACAGGCACGCGCTCCAGGCGCAGCAAGTTAAAATGCTCGAGGAGCAGATTGACGGCCTGGAAAAACAGATAGCGCAGTACAAAGAATTGCTCGAACACCAGCGCGAGGTCGAGCTTGAAAACGCGGAAGCATATGACAGGCAGCGCGCGCAGCAAGTTACCGGCGGCGCGCTGTATACAAGCGACCGCGGGGAAAGCTTTAGGCGTAACAGCCGTGCTATGCACCAGCTCGCGGTGATGGACCAGGTCGGAGTTACCTACATAATCCTTTCCGACAACACGGACGATGAATCCTACCCTGTATTCTACATGGACAGATATGACGGCGAGATATATAACTCCGACGGGAGGTTCTACCTGCCCAATTATTTCGGAAGCGTATTCGGCGGTGATTTTGACGACATCCCGAGAAGGGGCTCTACGCGCACGGTTTACTTCGAAAATATGACAGGCACCCGCTACATCGACCTTACCGGCAGGGAGTTCCGCCCTATTACCGGGGACGAGGTTCCCAGCACATATGACCAGCTCCAAACCCGCCCGGAGTATGATCCAAGCCTTGCGCAGATGGAGGCCCAGCTTGAAAGCTACCGCCTGCAGCTCATCCAGGCGCGGATGCAGGAATCACAGATAGGCAGTACCTTCACAAGCTTTTTATGGGGCGGCTATAACCAGACAGGCGAGCAGATTTCCTCACTGATGGAGCAGTTTTCGCACCTAAAGCAGATAACCGAGCAGGACCTGCTGAAGGAATTGCAGGATATGCAGTTCCGTCTTTCGCAAAGAGGCGTGATTACGGCGAGCTACAGCGGGAACATCGCGGGGCTGAGCATCCAGCTCGACCAATATGTACAGCCCGGAAGCGTGCTGGGCAATATTGTCCGCGACGACGACGGCGCATCCAGCGTTATCCTGTATGTCCCAATCGAGCATGGCAAGCAGATTACGGTGGGGATGGAGGTAGATATATTCCCCACCACCGTCAACCGCGAGGAGCATGGATATATCATCGGGCGGGTAAGGGCGGTGTCTGTGTATGCTGTTTCGCAGGAGCGCATGATGTCCACACTGCAAAACCAGCAGCTTGTCCAGGCGTTCGGCGGGCAGTCGGCGGTAATTGAAGTGGAGGCGGAGCTTTTGCGCAACGCCGAAACAGTAAGCGGTTATGAGTGGTCTACGCCAAAAGGGGCGCCGTTCCAGATCGCCGCGGGCACTATTTGCATAGGGGAAGTCCGGGTTTCGAGCAAGCGACCGGTCGATATGGTCGTACCATTTTTAAGAAGGCTGATCGGCAGTGTGTAATACTTAGAAGCTGTGTTCATAGCTCAAAGACCGTAACAGCGGCGGATTTACCGCCGTACTGCGTTAAATTTCCTTGGAATACATGGAGTATTCCTGCGAAAATTTGCCTTGTCCGGCAAAAAATCCGCTCGCCGTTACGGCACATTTCGCTTATGAACACAACTTCTTA
>WRLS01000008.1 GCA_009776345.1 Oscillospiraceae bacterium
CGGCGAAGCCGCCGGGTTTCAGGTTTCAGGGAAATAAGGTTTTAGGCGGAAAACAACAAACTCCGCGTCCTTCCTAAATCCTGAAACCTTAAACCTAAATTCCTGCCGAAGGCTCAACCCCCGCCGTTTGCGAACGGCACCCCCTTCGTGCGCGAAGGGGGCAAGCCGTTATCAACAAGCACCGTCCTTCTCCTAAAACCTATAACCTTAATCCTAAAACCTGCGCGTTTCGCGCACTACGCAAACTGCAAACCTCACAGCCGCTCCCTAAGACACCTTATTGATAGAAACCGAACCCGCCGAAGTCTCCGCTTTCAGCGAGTAGTACGGCGCGTTGCCGTATGTCCCGCTGACTGTCTTGGACGAACCGGAGGTTGAAGCGCCGAAGTAGGTCCTGATGGCCCCGGCGGATGCTTTAAGCTCATATTCAAGCCCGGGATCGCCGGCCAGCCCTATTGTGACACTGCCCGCCGATGTGCTGATATCAATATCGCCCGTAAGCTCAAGCCGCTCCGCGATAACCCTGCCCGCCGAAGTGCGAACCCTGCCCGAGCCGGTAAGGCCGCGGATTTTCAGCTCACCCGCCGATGTACTAAGGCTGAAATGATCCGTTTGAAGGCTGCGCAAATCAATCCCGCCCGCCGAAACTGTAAGCTCGGCTTCTTTTGAGGTAAGCGCGCTGTCGGAGCGCAAGCTGCCCGCGGAAACGCTCAGCTCTAAGCGGTCCGTGGAAAACCCGTCGAGAATGTCAAGCTTCCCCGCTGAAAGGCTGATACGCAGGTCGCCGGAAAAAACCGCGGGTATGCGCACATCCACTTCATTTTTAACATTATTCAGCCCAAACCAAGAAATATCGCCGCCTTTCGGGCGCACACTGACAGTGCTGCCGGAGCGCGTAAGCTCCAAAATCTGGCTTTCACGGATATTTTTTGCGCGTTGTGTAACGTGAATTTGATTGTCGTCCGAGTGTGATACCGTGATCTCGCCTATTGAAAAATTCAAGTCAAGGCTGTCGTTTGGCTCTAAAGGAAGCCGGCTGGTGATATCGATATTGCCGCCGCTGCTGTTGTCCGTAACCCCTGCCGCCACAGCGCCGACAGCCGCCCCGCCCGCCGCAATCCTGAAAAGCGTGCTTCTCCTGCCCGTAATACCATAGGTAATAATCCCGATGATTACAAGCCCCAAGGCGACCCATAGCATAATCGCGACCCTTGTGTTAATTTTCATAATAATCCCCTACTCTTCTTTTATTAGCGAAAGCGCGATGATCTTCTCCACAACTGCGGCTAAAATAAATATCAGCCACAAAACGCCCCAGGCGCGGGTCACAAGCCCAAGCCCCAGGAAAATAAATGTTGCGGTGGTCCATACGATTGAGTTCAGCGATTTTCTAAGCTGCTTATCGTTTTTTTTTACGCTCGTGTACTCCTTGAAATCCTCAACGATGGAATCCTGCGTTTTGCTGTATTTCGGCCTGGAAAGCGCGTTGTAGACAATCAGCGAGGTCGCTATGCCCCAGCACAGGAACATACACGCCAAGCCCGCCAGGACCTCCCTGTACGAAAGCAGAAGGAAGAACGGCACAAAGCCGAAAACATACATCCCTACGCCTATTGAGATAAATTTTGCCGTTCTGCCGCGCCGAAGCTCAATTACCTCGGGGTCGAGGATAAACTGCTCCTGCAAGCTGAATATCAGCTCGTCTACATCGCCGATGCTTGAAATCACGATATCATAGGCGGTTTCCTCGTCGCGCCCGCCTGCTACCAGGTCCGCCAGTTTGTCTTGCAGGTTCGCGATAAGCTCTTCCTTCAGTTCAATCGTGCGGTGGGATTTCGGCGCGCTTAGGAAAAGCTCCTCCACGTGTACCCGTATTCTCTGTGCTGCTGACATAGCCATTCTCCTTTACTTAGAAGCTGTGAACACAACTTCTTATATTAGCGTGTCAATCAGTTCCTTGGCATCCTGCCATTCGCGTTTGTTTTCTTCGTATACGGCGCGCCCAAGCCCTGTTATTGAGTAGTATCTCCGCCGCGCGCCGGTTTCCTCATCGCCCCAATAGGATTTGATGCAGCCGTTCTGCTCCAGCCGCCTAAAAGCGCCGTAGAGCGTGGCCTCTTTAAGCTCATACCTGCCGCCGGTTTTTTCCTGTATGGATTTGTTGGTCTGGTAGCCGTAGCTGTCCCGGTCGAGCAGATGGGACAGGATGATTGTTTCGGTATGCCCCCTGATAAGGTCAGAAGCGATGGACACAGCACACCCCCCTTTGCGGTTGTGTTACAGTTTTATTCTAACAGAAGATACATCGCCTGTCAAGGTATCTCGCGCATTAAAATTTGATTAAACGCTTTAATATTGCTATAATAAAGTTAACATAAATTTAGGATGAAAAACATGGATACAAACTCCAACATCTTATCTATAGAGGGCCTGCTGCCGTTTTTGGCGGACAAGTCGCTTGCCGACAATATTCACATATACGCGTCACTGGAATCCACAAATAAAACCGCAAAAGAAATGGCGGCAAACGGATGCGCGCACGGCACTGCCGTAATCGCGGACGGGCAAACGGCAGGGAAAGGCCGATTCGGCAGGGAGTTTTACTCACCGCCCGGAACGGGGCTGTACATGAGCATTGTCCTGCGCCCGCGTTCCATGCCGACGGGCATTGGCGAGATACCAACCGTTGCCGCCGCGGTGATTGTCTGCGATGTGATAGAAAATGTCACAGGGCAAAAAGCGCAGATAAAATGGGTGAACGACATTTTGCTGGGCGGGAAAAAAATATGCGGGATCCTCACCGAGGCGATGACCGGCATAGAAAGCGGCGGGATTGATTGGATCGTAATCGGGATAGGGATAAATATAGATACAGCGCATTTCCCCAATGAGCTTCGCGATACCGCGGGCTCGCTGTTTCCGGGGCAGAATACCGGCGAAGTCCGCTGCCGTATCGCGGCGGAAATTATCGGCGGGTTGCTGCTGATGGACGGCTTGCGGGAAACCGGCGATATCCTCGCGAGGTACAAGGCAAAGCTCGTTACTTTAGGGCAGAAAATAACCGTAACCGGCGCGGGCGGGACATTCGATGCCGAGGCGCTGGATATTGACGAAGCAGGGCGGCTGCTGGTCCGCAAAGCCTGCGGGGAGACAGCCGCGCTTTCGTCGGGGGAGATAACATTTCGCAATTCATAATGCATTATGTCTTCTTGCAAATTCCGCAAAGCTGTAATATAATGTAAATACGCCTTAAATAAAAGGGGTGCCATTGTGAAAAATATACGCAGATTTACCTGCGCGCTGTTTTGCTTTGTTCTTGTTATAACGGCTTTTGCCGGGCTTGCCCCCCTCAGCGGGGAAGGGGCGCAAAGATCGGCGGACGGCGCCCGCGCCCCATACCGCGATATCCCCGGCGTCACGGCCGAGGACATCGCCGCGGTGGAGGCCCTGCGGGAGCAGTACCCGCGCTTTGTTTACGGTATGCTGCCCAGTACCGAGGCCTTTATGAGGGCTGACGGCACTGTCGGCGGCTTCGGCGCGCTTGTCTGTGAATGGCTGACCGAGATGTTCGGGATACCGTTCGAGCTTGAAATTATGCTGACGGCAGACCAGCTGGGGATTGTTCAAAGGGGCGAGGTTGACTTTACCGGCGATATCCGCATTTCGGATGAACGGCGGGAATATTACTACGCCACGGACCCAATCGCGCTGCGCTCTATGATCATGATACGGCACAAGGACAGCCCGCCGATCCGCACCATTGCGGCGACGCGCCTGCCGCGTTATATGCTTATCAGGGACACGATTTCCGTTTCCGATGTCGCCGCTGTTTCCGAACCCGGCTCTTATGAGGAAATATTGATAGACCTGTTCAGCGGCGTGGCGACCCCTATGCTCCTCAGCGGCGAAGCGGACGCCTTGGTAATACTTAATATTGCGGAGGGCTATTTTAGAAATTCCTCCGAGGATTTTGCATACTACGACGACCACCTGATTATAGAAGATTTTTTTCCGCCGATATTCAGCCCCGTTAATTTGATAACAGGAAAACAGGATCTTATCCCGATTATCTCCGTTGTGCAGAAAGCGCTGGAAGACGGGGCGATCCAGCACCTAAATAAACTTTATGCCCGTGGCTACAAGGATTATAAAGCGCACGAGCTTTATCTTAGCTTCACCGAGGAAGAGGCCGCGTTTATACAGTCCGACCCGGTTATACTCCTTGCCGCGGAATTCGACAATTACCCTGTGAGCTTTTACAGCGATCGTTATCAGCAGTGGCGCGGTATAACCTTGGATGTACTCAGCGAGGTTGAACAGTTTACGGGGCTGAAGTTTGAAGTGGTAAACAGCACGGATACGCAGTGGTCCGAGCTTATGAGGATGACCGAAGACGGCGAGGCGCACATTATTACAGACCTGATGCGCACCGAGGACAGGGAGGGCCGCTTTCTGTGGGCGAATATCAACCACCTGCCCGACCAGTCCGCGCTGATATCGCGCTCCGACCTGCAGGACATCAGCAGCCACGATATTCTCACGCTGAAAGTAGGCATCACTAAAGGCACCGCGCACGTTGACCTTTTTCGGACATGGTTCCCGGGGCATGGGTATGTTACGGAATATGAAAGCAACGAAGCCACGCTGGACGCCCTTACGCGCGGCGAAGTTGACGTTGTCATGAGCAAGAGCAGCCTTATACTTCAGCTCACCCACTATTATGAGCTTCCCGGCTACAAAATCGCTTATTTGTTCGACAACAATTTGGAGTCCGCCTTCGGGTTTAACGCGGAGCAGGAAATATTGCAGTCCATCGTCAGCAAGGCGCTGAAAATGGTGGATATGAACGAGATTACAGGCCGCTGGATGCGCAGGACATACGACTACCGCACACAGCTCGCGCAGGCACAGCGCCCCTGGATTATCGGCGCTGTCGCCACGCTGTCGCTTATTTTGGTTATCCTCATAGCCGTATACATAAAAGACCGGGCAAAAAACCTGGTGCTTTCGCGCATGAAGGCAAGGACAGACGCCATTTTGCAGAATATCCCGGGGATGATATTCCAGCAGCTCTACAACCCGCCCGAGTATACATACTCATTTGTAAGCGAAGGCTGTGAGGAGCTTCTGGGCTATTCCGCCGAGGAGCTTATGGGCGGCAGGATGCCGTTTACCTCCATACTCCACCCCGACGACCACGACCATGTCATAGAGCTGGCGGAGCAGACGCTCCCTCTTGGGCTGCCGTTTGAGACCACCTTCCGCATTATAACAAAGGACGGCACGGAAAAATGGATATGGGAGCGCAGCCGCGTTATAGAAACCCACCCCGACGGCTCGCCAAAAATTGCCGAGGGCTACTACGCCGATGTCACCGAGAGCAAAAAGCTCGAAGAGGCGGAGCTTGAAAACCGCGCAAGAATAATGGACATGAACAAGAACATGATAGCCATTTTGGATTCCATGCCTGTCGGGATCAGGGTGGTAAGCCGCAATGATATGTCGCTTCTTTACGCCAACAAAGCGGTTATGGGTATAATCGGCGCGGATGATTTCGAAAAAGATATCGCGGGGCGCAATGTGCTTGATTTTATGCCCGAGATACAGCCTAACGGCAGAACCACCGCCGAGATGATCGCAGAGTTTAACAAAAAATCCGAGAATACCATGGATTTCCAGTGTGTGCGCAAAAACGGCGAGCTGTTTATGGCGCGTATCTCCGGCTGCCGTATAAATTATATGGGGCAAAACGCCTCACTCGCTTGCCTTGAGGACCTGACCGAGCGCAACCTGATGCAGGAAAACATCCGCCGCGCGGAGCTTGCGGAGGCGAGCAGCAACGCGAAAAGCCAGTTTTTGGCGACAATGAGCCACGAAATACGCACACCCATGAACTCTATCATGGGCTTTGCGGAGCTTGCGCTGGACAGCGAGAGGATGGCGCAGATCAAAGATTATCTGGGCAAGATTACTGACGGGACAAAGTGGCTGCTGAATATCATCGACGATATTTTGGATATATCAAAAATCGAGGCGGGGAAAATCGAGCTGGAGCAGGTGCCGTTTAATTTATATGAGATTTTCGCGCGGTGCCAGTCCGTCATGCTTCCCGTGGCAAAGGGCAAGGGGCTGGACCTGCGGGTTTACGCGGAGCCTATCCCCGGCAAAAAACTGGTGGGCGACCAGGTAAGGCTCTATCAGGCGCTGGTTAACTTACTCTCCAACGCGGTGAAGTTTACGGATATGGGCGTCGTAAAATTCTCCTCAACCGTAAAAAGCTCGGATGACGGCTCCGCCCTTATATATTTCGAGGTCCGTGACAGCGGCATAGGAATGACCCGAGAGCAGGTCAGCAAGATATTCGAGCCGTTCACACAGGCGGACTCCAGCACGACGCGCAACTACGGCGGCACCGGGCTTGGGCTTGCGATCACAAAGGGCATCATAGAGCTTATGGGCGGTGAGCTTCATGTCGATAGCGCACCGGGAGAAGGCAGCGCGTTCAGCTTTGAGATTGCGTTTGAAACCGTGGACGCGGAGGGCGAGAACCTTCTTGTGCGCGAAAACGTGAACCTTACGCAAAAGCCGCTGTTTGAAGGGCTTATACTCATCTGCGACGACAACCCCATGAACAGGGAGGTCATCTGCGAGCATCTTTCGCGCGTCGGGATAGACACGGTTGTCGCCGAAAACGGCAAGGAGGGCGTAGAAAAAGTCGAGGAGCGAATACAGCAAAACGAAGCGCCCTTCAACCTTATATTCATGGATATGTTCATGCCGGTAATGGACGGCATGGAGGCCGCGCAGAAGATAACACAGCTAAATACAGGCACGCCGATTGTCGCGATGACGGCGAACATAATGACCAGCGAACTGGAAAAATACAAAAAGAACGGTATGCCCGACTGTTTGGGCAAGCCCTTTACATCGCAGGAGCTTTGGCGCGTACTGCTTAAATACCTTACGCCCATAAGCATCGGCCCGATAGAGGACCAGGACTACAACGGCGGCCTGCAAAAGAAACTGCGCTCGGACTTTGTAAGAAACAACCGCGCTATACATAAGGAGATCGAGGACGCGGCGGCCTCGGGCGATTTAAAGCTGGCACACAGGCTGGCGCACACGCTGAAGGGCAACGCGGGGCTTATCGGCAAGCCGGAGCTGCGCGCCGCCGCCGAAGAAGTCGAGCTTCTGCTCAGAGACGGGCCGGATTCTATTTGGGAGAGCAAAATGAACCGCCTCAAGACTGAGCTTGAAACGGTCCTTGAAGGGCTTGACACGCCGCATGACGACCCGCACGCGCAGGAAAGCGGCACAGAGCCGGTACCTCACGAACAAGTCACGGCGCTGTTCGACAAGCTGGCGCCGATGCTCGAAAACATAAACCCTGCGTGCTTCGACCTTCTCGGTGAGCTTCGCGCCATCCCAGGCACAGAAACGCTGGCACAGCAGATCAGTGACTTTGACTTTGAAGCAGCGGCACAGACGCTTGAAGCACTGCGCGCAGGATTCTAGGTTTTAGGATTTAGGATTTAGGAAAGGGAAGAAGAGATAAGTTTTGTCCCTATATAAAACCACCCCGTCAGGCTACGCCTGCCACCCCTCCAAGGAGGGGAATAAGCCACAAAGGCAAGCAGGCACAAACCTAAAGGAAAGAGCGATGCCCGGAAGCGCCCGCGCACGTAATAACAGCGGAAAAAGTCTTTGATTTCTTTTATTCCAAATACCTTTTTTCGCGTTCGAGACCTGGAGCTCGGCTCGGCTGAGCGATTGGGCGGATTATAGGGCAGAGCTTTTGACGTGCGCGATGAAAGGCACAAGGCTATGCGATTTGTCGGAGAGGGGATCCGGGGTCTCCCCGGTGTGTTTTGTTTCTTTTGCACAAGCAAAAGAAAAGCCCCCGCGGCTTGAGCGGCTGGGCTGTACGCGGCTACAATGAGAAATAAACATATCGTAGGCGCACATAAAATTTGTATCGTACAATGACGGGCGGGAAAACCCCGCCCCTACGGCGGGATCGGTTTTTCACTTCACATTCTATGGTAACTGCGAAACTCGTGAAAGGGAAGGAATTTACAGCATCTTCCCTTGCTTATTCCTAATTTCTATTATGTGGAGGCACAAAATGTCTTATATGGAACGATTTTCCTTAAAGGGCAAGAAATGCATCGTTACTGGCGCGGCATCCCCGAATGGGATCGGCATAGCTTTGGCGCGGGCGCTTGCCGACGCCGGGGGCGATGTCATCATCTGTGATATAGCGCAGGGGCATTTGGAAACGCATACCGAAAAGCTCCGCGGCATTGGCTCGGATGCCCACTGCTGCCTTTGCGATATCTCCGACCGCGAAAGCGTAAACCGGCTCAGGGATTTTGCGCTGGGAAAATTCGGCTGTGTAGATGTGCTTATAAATAACGCCGCGGCTTTTCAGGGCGCGGCGGCAGAGGACATGGAGCTCGAGGACTGGAAGCGCGTAATCGATGTAAACTTGACCGGGAATTTTAATATGAGCCAGGTATTCGGGCGCGAGATGATAAAACGCAAATCCGGCAGTATTATTTTTATCTCGTCTAAATCCGGTTATACATATGACGTGCCGCAGTGCCATATCGGTTACAATACTACAAAAGCGGGACTCATCATGCTCACAAAAGGGCTGGCGGTGGAGTGGGCGCGTTACGGCATACGGGTGAACTGCATCGCCCCCGGCAATATCGCCGCAGACAGCAACCAAGCGCGCATCGACGAAAACCATCCATACATAGAGGCGTGGACAAATATGATCCCCATGCGGCGGCTTGGCGGCATAGATGAGCTTGGGAACCTTGCGATTTATCTTGCGAGCGAAGCGTCAAGCTATGTCACGGGCGAAACTATATTGGTTGACGGCGGCTACTGCGCGGTGTAGCACGCATTGCGGGGCGGCTGTATGTTTAGCATTATTCTTCGATGTTCTTTCCGCAGTATGGGCAGAAGGATTTATTTCCTTTTGCCTGTATTCTTTCTTCGCGGGCTTTTTCCACAAACCCCGAAGACATTATGCCTGTCGGGACAGCGATCAGCCCCATACTCATTATCGAAAAAAAAGCCCCTAAAACTTTGCCCAAAACCGTAACCGGGTAGATTTCGCCATATCCGACCGTCGATATTGTAATGACCGCCCACCATAAACCGGAAACGGCATTGCCGAAAATTTCGGGCTGAGCTTGTTTTTCCGCATGATACATTAGAACCGATGCGATAACCATTATTGTAAAAATACTGGTTAACGAAAAAAGCAGCAGCAACGCCTTTTTCTTAAACACATCAATAATGCTTGAAAAAACCTTTATATACTGCCGTTTTATTTTAAAAAACCAAATCAGGCGGAAAAGCCTGAAAATGCTTAAAATATATGTATCTACGCTAAATGCCAAATGCAAATACAAGGCAATTATGGCAATAAGATCCATTATCATTACAAATGTAAAGATATATCGCAAACGCGCCCTGAAGGGGTTTTTGTTCCTGTAAATTATATCGGCTGTCCATAACCTTAAAAGATACTCTACTGTAAAGATTATTGCTGTAGATACTTCGATAATATAAAAAACAAACAATATCCTTTGCGGCAAATTCAATGTGCCGAATACCAGTATACAAATATTTACCGCTATAACAAAAGCTATAAACCAATCGAAAATAATGCTTGGGATATCATCTGTTTTATGTGGCTGTATAGTTTTATAGACGCGCCTTTTTATGCTCATCACATCAGCCCCGATTTGCCCAGCGCCTTCCGCAGGATAAATACCAGCGGCACGGAACCCACCACGGAAATCAACGCGTTAATGCCGGATACTATGCTTCTGTTAAGTATATTGAGCATGGCGGTTTCAATTTCCATACGGTAAAGGTAGTAGTCGTACATAAAATTCTGGCCGACATGGAGGATTAAATACAGCACGGAGCCGCAAACCGCCGCGGCTATATTAAGTTGCCAGCTTTTTGCGCGCCTTCCGCCCGCCCATGAAATTACCGCGCAGACATATGCCTGTGCGAACCTGAACGCGAAGGTGAACGGGATAAGCGGTATAAAGGCAGGGGTCGTGAAGGCGAAAAACGCGCAACCGATCCCGGCGGCAAACCCACCCTTTACCGGCCCCAGCATAAAGCCCGCCAGCAGGCACATAATGCCGCCCAGATGGAACCGCGTGAACCCGCCGATCACCACAGGCGCGGGTATTTGAATAAGGCACCCCGCGAACACCAGCGCGGAAAGCAGGCCTGTCATCACCAGATCGCGGAGCCCAAAGCTTTTCCTGTTCATAAGTAAACCCCATTTCAAGAATATTACAATGGCGAATAACCTGTCAAAACATTATCGCCCCTCAGCCAATGCAGCGATTTTTCAAACATAACGCCAAAGCGCGTATCCGTGCCGAAGCCGTATGTTGTTTTTACCGTAATTTCTGTAAACTTTGTCGCCCTGTCCATTGCGATGGGCAAGCTGTCGCCCGTGAGCAGCCCACCAACTAGTACCGAAGCAAAAATATCGCCTGTCCCCGGATACGCCGCCGGTACGTGGGAGTAGTTTACCCGCCAATAAGCCGCGCGGCTTCTGTCGTAGCCTAAATTAGCCATAGAACCGTCCGCCAGGCTTACGGAAGTGATCACGACCCTTTCGGGGCCAAGCTCGCCCAGCCTTGCCAGCATCCCCTTTGCCTTCTCGGCGGTGATCGGCGCGCGCGGGTATTCGGAGCCGAGCAGGAAAGCGGCCTCGGTGACATTCGGCGTGATGATATCGGCCTGTGCCACAAGCTCGCCCATGCGCCCGCGAAGTTCAGGCCCGCAGGTGCGGTAGGGCTTTCCGTGGTCCCCCATGACAGGGTCGGCGACAGTCAGCGCGCCGGGATACGCCCGGAAAAATTCCAGGCAGCGATCGACCTGCTCAACACTGCCGAGAAAGCCGCTGTAAATGCAGTCGAAGCCGATATCAAGCTGTTTGTAATGCTCAAGAGAGGGGGCGAGGTAATCGGTCATGTCGCGCAAAACAACATCCCCCAGCCCTCCTGTATGCGTAGAAAGCACCGCGGTAGGCACAGGGCAGACCTGCACGCCCATTGCGGAAATTACCGGCAGGATCACCGCCATGGAACAGCGCCCGAACCCCGCCATGCTTTGTATTGCCGCAACCCGCATCTGATGGTTTTCCATAAAAAAGCCTAGCCTCCATCTACAGTATAATCGTTCCCATGCACTTTTATCAACCCGGCGCATTTCGCGGTAAAACCTGCCGCTTTTGTATGGGTAGCCGAAATATCTCCCGGCAAGCTATAGGTTTTTCATGTATCCGGCAGATGAAAGCATCAAACCGCCGTGGATGATTTTTCCAATATGTGAATTTCCACAGATATATCAAAGAAGGCTTGTCCTTATTTATGGAATATTTATATAATTGTCCGCTAACATATCTTTCCACCGGATATCGTATATATCGCCGTTTACTTTTCGGGCGCACGGGAAATACTGTTAAGGCAAATACACACAAGAACAGAGGAGGGATTTCCGTGAACAGGGCAACATCCGCGATAATGACTACGGCGGCGGTGGGCGCAGCAATGGGCGCAGCCGCTTATCTGATGAACACAAGCCCGCGCCTGCGCAGCAGCCATACACGCAAAATAAAGCGCAACACAGGCAAGGCGCTCCGCCAAGTGGGCGATTTTATCGGCAGTATGTCTTATATGATGAAGTAAGCTTGTCTTTACGGGGGGTATTTATACCCCCCGATTGCTTTTTATTGCATCGTAGGGGCGGGCTTCCACGCCCGCCCGTCAAAGGCGAATCGACTATCCTACGGGCGGGGATGGAACCCCGCCCCTACATCCCTTCCTAAACCCTCAATCCTAAATCCTGCGGCGCTCCGCGCCGCTGCGAAGGCCGTAGGGGCGGGGTCATCCCGCCCGAAATTCCCCTCCTTGGAGGGGTGGACGGCGTAGCCGGACGGGGTGGTTTTTAACACGATTTCATCTAACAGTTATTTTTCACCGCTCAAGCCGCGGGGGCTGTTACTTTGCAACGCGGCAAAGTAACCAAAGCGCGCCGGGGAGACCCCGGACCCCCATTTCGACAAGCCGCATAGCCTTGTGCCTTTCATCGCGCACGTCATATGCATAGCTCTATAATCCGCCCAATCGCCCAGCCGAGCCGGGCTCCAGGGCTTGAACGCGAAAAAAGGAATTAGGAAAAAGAAATATTGGAAGACTTTTTCCGCTGTTATTACGTGCGCGGGTACTTCCGGTATCGCTCTTTACTTTAGGTTTGTGCCTGCTTGCCTTAGTAGATTATTCCCCTCAAAGAGGGGGACTTTTGCCGCCCTCTCTGAGGGAGGTGGCGTCCGCAGACGCCGGAGGGAGTGCCGGCCGTCGGCGCCGCCTTGCGCGGCTGCCCAAATAGCCCCCGCGCTTCAAATGCCCCTTCGCACGGGTAAGCAGGAGCTTGTCATTGGCATAAGTCAGGTATCTATGGCATTGGCTCAGATCCACCCAACGCAGCGCGCTGATCTCCTCCTCCTGCATACTTGTGCGGGAATCCCGCGCGAACGCCAAAAAGTAAACAACATCCTTACTTACCCCCGGCCTGGGGAAATACGATACCTGCTCGCGGAAGCTGTCCAAAAGGTTTACGGAAAGCCCGGTTTCTTCTTTTATTTCACGCAGGGCGGTTTCAGCTTCGGATTCCGCGCCTTCGGTATGCCCTTTCGGGAAAGACCAATGGCCGCCCAGCTTGTGTTTTATCATAAGCATCTGGATACGGGAATCCTTTACCCTGTACACCAGCGCGCCGCAGGATTTTTCTTTCATATATTCCATATAAACAGTCTCCCAATTTTTATCCTATGATAGTATACCACAAATTGTGCGAAAAGCAAGCATATGGAATATATGTTCTTTTATAAGCTAAAACCTCAATCCTAAAACCTGACTCCTGCCGAAGGCAAAACACCCGGCACGAAACCGAATTTATTCGGTTTCGTGCCACCCTCTTTAAAAAAGAGGGTAAGGCTACAACAAGATTTATTCTTTCACATAAAAAGCACAAAACAACCGTAGGATGGACCCTCTTTTTTAAAGAGGGTGTCTTCAAAGCGGCTTGCCGCTTTGAAGACGGGTGTTTTGCCCTACAACCACCCCGTCCAGCTACGCCGTCCACCCCTCCAAAGGAGGGGAATTTCGGGCGGCAGATTGCCGCCCCTACAGCCTTCGGCAGGATTGAGGTTTTAGGATTGAGGATTTAGGAAGGGAAGCAATTTGTCGTGTCGTCCTTTTCCTAAAACCTAAAACCTTATTCCTAAAACCTGCGGCGCGTTGCGCCGCCAGCCCCCCTACCTCAATGCTTAAAATGCCGCGCCCCTGTAAACACCATCGCGATCCCCGCCTCATCACAGGCGGCGATTGTGTCCGCGTCCCTTAGCGCGCCGCCGGTTTGGATTATCGCTGTGATCCCCGCCGCCGCCGCCGCTTTTATGCCGTCATCAAATGGGATAAACGCGTCGGAAGCCATAACGGAGCCGCGGGAATTTTCCCCCGCCATTTTTACGGCGATTTCTAATGCGCCGACGCGGTTTGTCTGGCCGGGTCCGATGCCTACGGTCTTTTTGCCTTTAACTAGAAGCACGCCGTTGGATTTCACGTGCTTTACAACGCGCCAGGCAAAATCCAGCTGCTCGGTTTCCTCCGCTGTTGGCGCGCGTTTGGTGACGGTTTTCAGCGAATTTTCATCTGCGCGCAGCGTGTCCCGCTCCTGTACAAGCAGCCCGCCCGTTACTTTTTTTATGTCAAGCGACGCACTTACTTCGCCGGATTGAAGCCCGGGCAGTTTGAGCAGGCGGATGTTTTTCTTTTTTGTGAGGATTTCCAGCGCCTGTTTTTCATAACTTGGCGCGATGATAATTTCCAGGAAAATTTCCGCAAGCTTCTTTGCCGTGGGTACATCAACCTCGCGGTTCAGCGCGACAATCCCGCCGTATATCGAAAGCGGGTCCGCATCATAGGCGTTTGTGTACGCTTCAAGCAGTGTTTCGCCATATCCCGCGCCGCAGGGGTTTGCGTGCTTTACCGCCACAGCACACGCACGGTCTGTATACATATCTCTGAGCGTTTCCAGCGCGCCGTTCGCGTCATTTATATTGCAAAAGCTAAGCTCTTTGCCGTGAAGCTGCTCCGCGCCGGCAATACTGCCCGCGACCGGGATAACCTCGCTGTAAAAGGCCGCTTTTTGGTGCGGGTTTTCGCCGTAGCGCAAATGCTGTTTTTTTGCATAAGTAAGCGTGAGGAATTCCGGCAGCGTGTCTTGCGGCGGGATTACATTTAAGTACCCGGCAATCGCCGCGTCATACGCCGCGGTGTGCGCGAATACCTTTCGCGCCAGTATAAACCTTTTTTCCTTGGGGACCCCGCCTTTTTTAAGCCCCTCAAGCACCTCATCATAATCATACGGGTCAACAATCACGCAGACATCCTGCCAATTTTTCGCCGCCGCGCGCAGCATCGACGGCCCGCCGATATCCATATTTTCGGTAGCTTGCTCCAGCGTTACGCCTTCTTGTTGGATTGTCGCGTTAAAAGGGTACAGATTATTTGCAACAATGTCAATACGCTCCGCGCCGATTTCCTCAAGCTCGCGCATGTGTTCTTCATTCCCGCGCATGGCCAGTATACCGGCGTGGATTTTCGGGTGCAGCGTTTTCACGCGCCCGCCAAGGCATTCCGGGAAGCCGGTGATATCGGAGATGTCGGTCACCGCCACCCCTTCACTTTTAAGCGCCGCGCCTGTCCCGCCGGTCGAAACAATCTCGTAGCCAAGCGCCTGAAGCCCCTTTGCAAAATCGACGATACCGGTTTTGTCGTACACGCTTAGCAATGCCCTTTTTTTCATGCTAATTACCTTCCTTTCTTAAATCCTAAAACCTAAAACCTTAATCCTGCCGAAGGTCGTAGGGGCGGCAACCTGCCGCCCGCAATTTCCCCTCCTTGGAGGGGTGGCGCGAAGCGCCGGGGTGGTTCTAAATAGGTGCGAAATTTGTGGTTTCTTCCCTTTCTAATTCAGGATTCCTATTAAGTAATATACTGCCTGACAAACTCAACCGGATGCCACGTCCTCTCCGCCACCTCGTCAACGGTCATGCCCTTGTCATAAAACTTTTTGAATACGCTTCCCATGCTTTCCCCGACCTCTATAATATGAAAATCAGGGTCGTAAAACCGGATTACCCTCTGCCCCCATGGATATTCCTTTGCCTTATGCAGGTAAATAATGCCACGGGCCTGCTGTAAGCGGCCTTGAAACGCGTCAAAATCATCTTCCTCAAAAACCAGCTCATGGTCGTTGCACTGATAGGCCGTTTTAATGCCATCCTCGCCAATTAACCCCGCAAAATCATGCTGGATGGCGAACCGGTTTTCAAAGCATATATTTGCGCCCAAATCCAGTGTCACCTTTTGCCCCAAGACCTTCTCATAGAAATCGCGCGAGGCCTGGATATCTTTTACCGCAATAAGCGTGCAAGCAAATTTCATGTATACGCATCTCCTTACTTATATAATACGATTTCATATTCAATCATTTTCCACCGCTCAAGCCGCGGGGGCTTTTCTTTTGCTTGTGCAAAAGAAACAAAACACACCGAGGGACACCCCCGGACCCCCGCTCCGACAAATCGCATAGATTAGTGCCCTTCATCGCGCACGTCATATGCATAGTTCTATAATCCGCCCAATCGCTCAGCCGAGCCGAGCTCCAGGTCTCGAACGCGAAAAAAGGAATTAGGAATAAAAGAAATTAAAGACTTTTTCCGCTGTAATTACGTGCGCGGTCGCTTCCGGTGCCGCTCCCTATTTTAGGTTTGCACCTACTTGCCTTTGTGGCTTTGCACTTTTTGTAGGTGCGAAAATTGTTGTACCGTCATTCTCCTAAAACCTCAAACCTAAATCCTATAACCTATTTTTTGCGGCGTCGCCGCAAAAAATCGCCACCGCCTTAGGCAAAATCTCCCACTCCGCCTGCTCCATCACGCGCTTTTGCAATATCTCCGGCGTATCATCCGGCAAAACCTCCACCGCCTTTTGCAGCAAAATCCTGCCGCCGTCTACAATATGGTTGACGATATGCACAGTCGCGCCCGTTACTTTCACGCCGTAATCCAGCGCGGCCTTGTGGACATGAAGCCCGTAAAAACCCTTGCCGCAAAAGGACGGTATAAGCGAAGGATGCACATTGATAATCCGCTCCTCATACGCCGCTAAGACCTTCGGCCCCAAAATACTGAGGAACCCCGCTGTCACCACTAAGTCAATATGGTGGCGTTTTAGTTCTGTCAGCATGGCGTCATCGTATTCCTGTGATGTATGATAATCCCTGCGGTTGACAATCACGGCGGGGATGCCGTTGTCCGAGGCGCGCTCCAGCGCGAAAATCTGCGGGCGGGACGCGATAACAAGGGCGATCGCGCCGTCCTCAAACATCCCATCGTGCCAAGCGTCGATCAGCGCCTGCAGGTTTGTCCCGCTGCCGCTGCACAGTACCGCGATTTTAGTCATACTAACCGGACCCCGCTAACCCCTGTTTTTACCTCGCCGATGACCATAGCTTTTTCGCTTTGCGCATTTAATATCCGCACAGCTTCGTCCGCGTATTCCGGCGCGGTGACTGTGCACATCCCCACGCCCATGTTGAAGGTGTTGAACATATCGCGCAGGGGGATATCCCCGGTTTTTTGTATCAGCGAGAAGATCGGCGGGACCTCAATTTTAGAAAGCTCGATAACCGCACCGTTGCCGTCGGAGATGCCGCGCGGGATATTTTCGTTAAAACCGCCGCCGGTGATATGGCTGACCGATTTTACCGGTAGCTTTTCAAGCAGCCCCAATATGGTTTTCACGTAGATTTTTGTAGGGATAAGCAGCTCCTCGCCCAAGGTTTTGCCAAGCTCTCCGATATGCCTCCCCAAAACTTGCGCGCTGACATTAAACACCTTGCGGATCAGCGAAAAACCGTTTGAATGAACGCCCGAGGATGCTATGCCAATAATCGCATCGCCGGGCTTTACGCGGGCTTTGTCCGGTATCTTTGCCTTGTCCGCGATCCCTACGGAAAATCCCGCGAGATCATATTCGTCATCCGGCATAACGCCGGGATGTTCCGCGGTTTCCCCGCCTATCAGCGCGCAGCCCGCCCTTACACAGCCTTCGGCAATACCGGCTACGATCTGCTCGACCTTTTCGGGTAGCACCTTCCCCATCGCGATATAATCAAGAAAGAAAAGCGGCCTTGCCCCCGCGCAGATTATATCGTTTACGCACATGGCAACAGCATCGATGCCGATTGTATTATGCTTATCCATCAGCATGGCGATTTGCAGCTTTGTGCCCACGCCGTCTGTGCCGGAGACCAAAACCGGCTCCGCCATGCCGCTAATATCCGGCAGCGCGAACAACCCGCCGAAGCCGCCGATATCTTCTGTCACGCCCGGTATTTTTGTGCGGGCAACGTGCTTTTTCATAAGCTCTACCGCCTTATAGCCCGCGGTTACGTCCACCCCGGCGGCTTTGTAGCTTTCGCTGTGGCTGGTTTGCATGGCGTTTTGCCTCCCTCGCTTGTTTCATTTCTATTTATATTTATCAGCCGAGTATGGATCATCATTTTTCGCTTTGGTTAGGTGTATGACTAATCTGACGATCAAAAATACCGCGCACCCGCCAAAGGCAATCCAAAAATTGATGACGCCTTCCATTATTGCAAGCAGGAGGAATACCGCACCCATCAAACCAACGCTCCAATTGGTTTGGTTGCTTCTATCCTTTTTTCTGTCCGCCTTAATACGCTCCGCATTCAAACCGATACCTTTTTTCACGAAAACACCCCCTCCTCTTATGCCTGTTTTGTAGGGGACGGCAACCTGCCGCCCGAAAGTTGCGCGAAATCCGACGGCGCGCCGAGTCGTCACGCCCTACAATGCAATATTGTCGATTGTCCTGTAATTTCGGGACGCCCGGGTGTGCGTCCCCTACACGTAATATTATTTTATGCCGTAGGGGCGACCCTTGCGGTCGCCCGCAAATTACCACGATGCATCGTACAATACGGGCGACCACAAGGGTCGCCCCTACGGCGGATTGAATATAAACATTGCGAAAATCACGGGACGTCGAGGACGCCGTCCCCTACAATGCAATTTTGATGATTGTCCTGTAATTTCGGGACGCCCGGTGTGCGTCCCCTACGGCGTATTATACTCCCGCCGCTATCCGCGCTACCGCCCAATCTTCCTCTCAAACTTATCCGTGTTCGGCTTTTCCGGCTTCGGCAGCGGATACTCCCCTGTAAAGCAGCCGGTGCAAAAACCGCAGCCGGACTCCTGCGCGATCTTCACAACGCTTTCGGAGGAAAGATAGCCCAGGCTGTCCGCGCCGATATGCGCGCAGATTTCATCCTCGGACATTTTCCCGGCGATAAGGTTGTCCGCGCTGTCCACATCCGTGCCGAAGTAGCACGGGTGCCTGAAAGGCGGCGCGGAGATTCTGAGGTGGACTTCCTTTGCGCCCGCGCCCCGCACCAGCCCGACGATTTTCCCGGTGGTTGTCCCCCTCACGATAGAATCATCGATCATCACAACGCGCTTGCCCCTCACCGTGGACGCAATCGCGTTGAGCTTTATGCCCACCGCGCGCTCCCGCTCCCTCTGTGTCGGCTGTATGAAAGTGCGGCCTACATAGCGGTTTTTGGTAAAGCCCATCCCATGCGGGATCCCGGACGCGCGGGAATACCCCATCGCCGCGTCAATGCCGGATTCCGGTACGCCTATTACAACATCGGCGGCAACAGGGCGTTCGGTCGCAAGAAAGGCCCCTGCCCTTCTGCGGGCCTCATGGACGCACACGCCCTCGATAACGGAATCCTGCCGCGCGAAATATACAAACTCAAATACGCACAGGCCCGTCGGCTTGCCTGTGCCCTGCCGGACAGTGCGCAGCCCGTTTTCGTCAATGACGATAACTTCACCCGGCTGTATATCACGCAGGAAATCCGCGCCCAGGCAGTCCAGCGCGCAGCTTTCGGACGCGACAAGATAATCGCCGCCGCGCTTACCGATGCAAAGCGGGCGGAAGCCGTGCGGGTCACGCGCCGCTACAAGCTTTTTCGGCGACATGACAATCAGCGAATACGCCCCCTCGATCCCATTTACCGCCTCTTTTACGGCGCTTTCGATGGAGCCTGTATTCAGCCGCGCCTTTGTGATCATATAGGATATGACCTCGGCGTCGTTGTTAGCGTGGAAAATCGCGCCGTTAAGCTCTAAGCCTTCCCTTAAACGGGCGGCGTTTGTAAGGTTCCCGTTATGCGCGATTGCCATTGTGCCCTTGATATGGCGCACAACAAGCGGCTGTGCGTTCGACCGCTTTTTTGTCTGCCCCGAAGGCGCATAGCGCACATGGCCGATTGCCATATTGCCGCGCCCCAGTTTTTCCAGCGTTTCCGGCGTGAAGACCTCAGGCACAAGCCCCAGATCGCGGTGGTAGCCGATCACTCCGTCATCACAGACCGCGATGCCGCAGCTCTCCTGCCCGCGGTGCTGGAGCGCGAAAAGCGCCAGATAAGCCTGCGCGGCGACATCCCCGCCGGACGCTTTGCTGTATATGCCGAATACGCCGCATTCCTCGTGAATATTACCATACATATCAGGACAGCACCAACCTTGCGATATCTAAGGGGCCTACTTGCCCCCCGTCTTTATAAACGCGCATACTGCCGCCGGAAATCTCGTCAATCAAAATAATTTTGCCGCCGCCCCTGCCGAACTCCAGCTTTATGTCGTAAAGCTCCGCTTGTTTTTCCAGCAGCGCGTCTTTTATTATACCGGAAATTTTCCGCGTCATCGCCGCCAGCCCGTCATATTCGCCAGGACTGAGTACGCCCAGCGCTTCCAGCGTATCCTTCGTGACCGGCGGGTCGCCGCGTGCGTCGTCTTTTAATGTGATTTCCACCAGCGCGGGCAGATCGCTGCCTTCTTCTATATATTTACCGTATCGGCGGATAAAGCTGCCCACGGCTTTGTATCGGCATATAACCTCCAGCCCATCACCGAGGATTTCCGCGCGCCTAACTGTCATGGTGCCTTTTTGCGTGTCGGCACAAACCATATGCGTAGGGATGCCCGCTTCTTCGATTTTCTTGAAGAAGTATTCGGTCAGGCGCAGGTTGTCCATGCCCATGCCCGAGATCGTAACGCCGACTTGGTTGCCGCCGGGGTCGAATTTGCCGTCCTCGCCCACGGTCCCGTCGTCTTTGAATTTCAGCAGCAATTCCCCATTTCCAAGGTCGTACACATCTTTAGTTTTACCGCAGTAAATAATATCCATGCCTGTCCCCTGCCTATATTTATTTATCCTATTCGGATATCTTCAGAAAAATCGTGGTCTGCCGCTCGCCCTTCAGCACGAGCCTCCCGTCCTTGTCGATATCAAATTCATATGCAATTTCTGTCCCCTCGGCGAGTTTTCCGTCGCTTTGCTGCGCGGTTATAACAAGGCGGCTGCCGCTGATTTCGTATGTCCCCGAAAAGCGCTCCGCTTCTGTGCCGCCGCTGATAAACCGCGCCGAAAAGCCATTATCGCCGCCAAAAGTATAATACAGCTCCTGCCGTTCGAGTTCCGAGTGAAAGGGATGCTCCCAATAATTCCCCCAGGTGCCGATGATATCGGACGGGCGCACAGCCGATTGGCGCGCGCATCCGCCAAGCACCGCCGCTGCAAGCGCAAAGGCGCAGATGAAGGCAAGTATTTTCATTTTCACCGCCTGTTTTCTAACGCAAAGAAGGCCGCGGCAAAAGCCGCAACCCCTTTTGTTTTGGATATAATGCGGCAGGGAAGCCGCCGATGGTGTGCTAATACCCTGCCGCATGATGATACCACTTCTTTCCTTCCTAAATCCTATCCCTGCGCAAAAAACTCTTTTATCGAACTTGCCAGGCCGCCCAGCGACTGAAGCTCCGTCGGGACGATGATTTTTGTCGCCTTGCCGTCCGCTACTTTTTCCATGGAGCGGAAGCTTTCCAGCGTAAGCACAGGCGTGGAGGGCGCGGCTTCGTTTAGCATCCTGATGCCGTCCGCCGTGGCTTTCCTCACCAGCAAAATCGCTTCGCTCTCGCCCTGCGCTGTGCGAATTTGCGCTTCTTTGTTTGCCTCCGCGCGTAAAATCGCGGCTTGTTTTTCGGCTTCGGCGCGCAGGATCTGGGATTCTTTCTCGCCCTCCGCAACTAAGATCGCGCTGCGTTTTTCGCCTTCCGCCCTTAGGATGGACTCGCGGCGTTCACGCTCCGCCTTCATTTGCTTTTCCATTGCGTCTTGAATTTCGCGCGGCGGGATGATATTCCTAAGCTCCACGCGGTTTACTTTTATACCCCATTTGTCGGTGGCGTCGTCGAGGATTGCGGTTATGCGGGTATTGATTGTATCGCGGGAGGTAAGCGTCATGTCCAGCTCCATCTCGCCGACGATATTGCGCAGGGTTGTGGCGGTAAGGTTTTCGATCGCCTGTATCGGGCGCTCAACGCCGTAAGTAAACAGCTTTGCGTCCGTCACCTGCCAGAACACCACCGTGTCGATCTGCATGGTGACATTGTCCTTTGTGATCACGGGCTGCGGCTTGAAATCCGCCACCTGCTCTTTCATATTGACCCTTTTGGATATACGGTCAATAATCGGCACTTTGATGCGCAGACCGGTCTCCCAGGTGGTGAAATAAGCGCCGAGCCGCTCCATTACATACACCTGCGCCTGTGGCACAATGCGGATGTTTGTGACCAGCACCATGCCCAGCAATACGATAATGACGATAAGTATAAGGGCTTCCATGACAAAACCTCCCAAATATTTTGTTTATTTTATTTCTGCCGTAACCTCCGCCGGTGATACTATCAGCTTTGCCCCCTCGATGCGCTCTACAATTATGTCGGAGTCCTTTGGTATTACCAAATCGGGCACGGAAGACCTGGCGGACCAGGTGAGTCCCATTGCGCGCACGCGCCCGGCAGAGCCGCGGTTATCAACGGTTTCCAAAGCGACCCCGCGCTGCCCGATTACCATGTCGGCGTTTGTTGGCTGTTTTTTCACGCTGATTTTATCGCGCACAATAGGGCGTATAAAATACAGGAACAGCAAAGAGCATACCAAAAACACCACCAGCTGGAACCACAGCGGCGCGCCCAAAGCGGCAGGCACTACGGCGATAGCCGCGCCCACGGCAAACCATATGCCGACGAACTGGGTCGTAAGCCCCTCCAGCAGCAGCAGCCCCGCAGACAGCAAAACCCAAACAATCACAGCGCTTGCACCTTCCATACCTTCACCCCCCATATGATATCATTATACATGAAAGCGCGGTAAAATACAATGAACGCGGGATATAAATTTATTGGATAAAAGCGCGGGGTTATTTAACATACGAATACCTCGCCCCATCGGGAGTATCCTCTAAAACTATCCCCCGGGATTTAAGCAGGTCGCGTATCTCATCCGCGCGCGCGAAATTTTTGTTTTTGCGGGCGGCTTGCCGCTCTTCGATCAGCGCTAAAATCTCGCCGTCCGCCTGCTGCGTTACCGGTTCCTCGCCGAGCTTCAGCCCCAAAACCTCGTCGAACTTCATTGCCATGTCGTAAATATCCTTGCTTTTTTGCGGCAACCTTGCCATGCCCCATAAAATGCTCAGCGCCTTGGGGATGTTCAGGTCGTCCTCCACGGCTTCGGTAAAGCTTGCCAAATACCCGTCTAAATCTACTTTATCCTCCCCGTTTTTATGGGACTGCAAAATGCCGATGAGGCGGCTGTAGGAAACTTTCGCACTCTGCATTGCGTCCCATGTGAAGTTAAGCTTGCTGCGGTAATGGGCGTTGGCGCAGAAAAAACGGTAGTGCATAGGCGTAAAGCCCTTCGCCGCAAGGTCGCTGAGCAGATAGTTGTTGTTTAGGCTCTTTGACATTTTGCCGCCGTCAACCAGCAAAAATTCCCCGTGCATCCATACATTTACCGCCGGGCGGCCAAGCAGCGCCTCGCTTTGTGCGATTTCGTTTTCATGGTGTACGGGGATATGGTCAACGCCGCCGGTGTGTATATCAAAGACATCGCCCAGGTATTTCCGCGCCATTGCCGAACATTCGATATGCCAGCCGGGATAGCCCATCCCCCATGGCGAAGGCCACTGCATAAGATGCTCCGGCGGCGCTTTTTTCCATAGGGCGAAATCGGCAGGGTGGCGTTTTTCGTCGTTGACTTCAACCCGCGCGCCAGCCTGCTGGTCGTCGAGGTTCAGCCGAGAAAGCTTGCCGTAGCCGGGGAATTTCGATATGTCAAAATATATGCCGTCGCTAATTTCATACCCATAGCCTTTTTGCATCAGCACTTCGACAAATTCTATCATTTCTGCAATATGGTCGGTGGCTTTTGGCGTAAGCTCCGGGCGCAGTATATTCAGGCTGTCAATATCGCCGAAGAACGCGGCGGTGTATTCTTCCGCGATTTCGTAGGGGGATTTTTCTTTTTCCCGCGCGGATTTTGCCAGCTTGTCCTCGCCTTCATCAGCGTCGCTCACCAAATGCCCCACATCGGTTATGTTCATGACGGAAAAAGGCTCCGTCCCCGAAAAGCGCAGGGAGCGCCGCAGCCAATCCATAAAAAGGTAGGAGCGCATATTGCCGATATGCGCAAAGCTGTAAACCGTAGGGCCGCAGCAGTACATACCCGCGCGCCCGGGATTTATCGGGGCAAGCTCCCTCTTTGTGCGGGTAAGTGTGTTGTAGAGTTTCATGGCAATTCTCCTTTCGAATTTAGCTCCTTTTTCAACTTCCGCACCTCACTGTCAAGCCGCTTTAGCTCCGTCCAGACAGGGTCGGGGATGTTTACCTGATCGAGCTGGCTTACTTTTCTGCCGTTTAGCTTCACCACTTTAGCGGGGACGCCCACCGCCGTGGAATTTGCCGGCAGCGGCTGAAGCACAACCGCGTTGGAGGCAATCTTGGCGTTATCGCCGATCTTGAACGGCCCGAGGATTTTCGCGCCGCTCCCCACCATTACATTTTTGCCGAGCGTGGGGTGCCGCTTGCCGGTTTCCTTACCTGTGCCGCCGAGCGTCGCGCCTTGATAAATCACGCAGTTGTCACCGACCTCCGCCGTTTCGCCGATCACAACACCGGCACCGTGGTCAATCAGCACGCCCGTGCCGATTTTCGCGCCCGGGTGTATTTCTATCCCCGTGAAAAGCCTCGCCGCCTGGGAGATCATCCTCGCGGTAAAGTAAAACCTCTTTTTATACAGCCAATGGGCGGGGCGGTGCAGTAAAATAGCGTGCAGCCCGCTGTATAGCAGCAAAACTTCCGCCGATGACCGCGCGGCGGGGTCGCGCTCCTTTATAGCCGCGATTTCTTTTTTTAATATGCCCAACATAAGTACAGCGCTCCAAAATAATTTTTTTACGGCGGCAGGCAACGGCGCAAAAACGCCCCCATGCCCAATAAAAGGCACGGAGGCGGCAATCCCGCGGTCCCACTCCGGTTTATATCTCAAGGGCAAAAACCCCACAGCCTTCTAACGCGGGCGGGCGCACCGCGATACTTGCCGTAGCTGCCGCCTCGGCTTTGTCGCGGCGTACTGCCGGGTGCATTTGGGCGGATGCTTTTTCCCGCGGCCTTCTCAGCCAAGCGGGCTTACCCGCTGTATGGCCGCTCTCTGTCGGGCGCTTCCCGCTTACTTCTCCCGGTACAAACGCATTTAAACTATATGAACATATTATATGACATTTCACAAAATTTTGCAACTATTTTTATTTTTACGCCTATCCCCCTTGCGGCAAAGAAAAAAAAGACGCATAATATATACATGACCCCGTAGTTGCCGTAGGGGCGGGGTCATCCCGCCCGTCACTCCCTCCGGCGTCTGCGGACGCCACCTCCCTCAGAGAGGAAGGCAAAGTCCCCCTCTTGAGGGGGATGTCACGAAGTGACAGGGGGAGTTTATAATACGGTTTCATCTTCGGTTATTTTTCACCGCTCAAGCCGCGGAGGCTCTTCTTTGTTCGCGCAAAGAAGCAAACGCGCCGGGGAGACCCCGGACCCCCATTTCGACAAATCGCATAGCTTTGTGCCTTTCATCGCGCACGTCATATGCTTTGCCCTATAATCCGCCCAATCGCTCAGCCGAGCCGAGCTCCAGGTCTCGAACG
>WRLS01000009.1 GCA_009776345.1 Oscillospiraceae bacterium
CTGTTTTGTTATACAGCTTGGTTATCTATTAAACGTAACCAAACTCGTTGCAGTATGCAAGCCACTGCTTGGTCCACTCGTCCTGGATTTTAGAAAGCCCTACGTTCTCGGCCCTCTGCAGGAAGTCGGCGATTGAGCCTTCAATGTTATCAACGAAACCGGCCTGGATTGGGCCAAGGTATTCGGTCATGATACCGCGAAGGGCAATACGCTCAGCTTCATAGGACTCATAGTCTTCGGCAAAGCCCTGGCCGATGTTGACCCTGGGATACTTGGTTGTAAGGGACACAGCGTCCAGACGCTCCATGAAAGCGTTCCTGTAAACATCGGCTTCCCTGAGGAGCATGAATTCTTCCCTGCGCAGGTTCCAGGTGTTGTTGCCTTCATAGGGGAAGTAGTCGTTGAGGTTCTCGCCCTCGGGAAGACCAACCCAGAAGCCGTCACGCATTTCGTAATGCAGGCCTTCGATGCCGTTGTGGATCAGTGCGTGGGCAACGGGGTCTGTCATGACAAGCTCAACAACCTTCAGAGCCTGTTCGGTTTTGCCGGAGCTACGCGGGAATACCGTACAGTTCTGTGTGGGGTGTGCCGGGAAGGCAGCGCCCGTTACTTCGCCGTACGCGATGTACTCATTGATCCAGCCGGGCTGGGTTTCTTCAAAGAGTACCTTGTAGGTTACTTGCTTGTTGGGGTTCTGGCCGCCGATAAGCGCGACGGTCATGCCTGTGCCGTAGGTGTCGGTTTCATGCAGGGAGGTGTCGCTCAGTGCGCCCCTGGACCAGAAGCCGGCATCCGCCCAGCGCTTCATCGTGTACATATCTTCCACAAAATCATCGCTTGCCCAGTAGTTTACTACCTGGGACGGGTCGTGGTGGGTCGCCGCAAGGCCGTATGCCTGGATTGTCCAGGGATACTTCATCTCGAGCGCGCCCATGCCTGTGAATGCCAGTGACCAGCTCATCGCATCGGCGTGTTCGCGGACGATGAGGGTCTGCTCAGGCATATTCTCCCTGTATCCCATGAGCAGGGCTTCCATGTTCTCAAAGGAATCGGGTTTTGGCAGATTGAACTGTGCGCGGAGGTCTTCACGGTAGGAGATGCCCAGCGACACATATTCCGGCCAGAGGTTCGGGATGGCATAGATGTTGCCGTCGATACGCATGGCATTCCACGCGCCCTGGTCGATCATGCTGTACAGTGTGGGGATGTGCTGGGGCAGAAGGTCGTCCAGCTCATGGAAAGCCTGTGCCCTGGCAAGTGCGGGATAGCCCCACCAGCTCGCCGCGTACATAAGGTCGGCGCCGCCGGCGGTCAGTTTGGTCTGCATTTTCTGCATCGCGTCTGTCCAAGTGGAGAATTCAAAAGTAACCGTGGTGTTCAGCTTCTCCAAAAGATACTCGTTAAACGCGGCTTCCACTGTCGGATAGTCAGCGCGGGGGTCGCCGGGTGTGTAGTAAACGAGATCTACCGGCGGCTCACCTGCCGGAGCGGCGGGTGTCGACGTTTGGTTGTTGTTTGAGGATGGGGCGGGGGCTGCATCGGTGCCTTGATTGTTATTACCTCCGCATCCCGCAAACAGGGACACAACCAGCACGGTGACAAGCAGTACACTTAAAACCAGTTTTCTCATTGTCTTGATCTACTCCTATTCTTAATATGTATTTGCACATAACCGGAATGGTAATGGGGTTAACCCTTTACCGCGCCGATTGTGATGCCGCTGATAAAGTACCGCTGTACAAAGGGATAGAACAGCAGCACGGGTCCCGTTGCCACGACAGCCATCGCGAGCTTTACGGTTTCTGTAGGCACGTTATCCTGGTTTATGCCTACTTCCGAGGCAAGCTGGCGCATCGCTTCTGTGGCGTTGAGCATATTGTACAGATAGAACTGCAGCTGCCAGGTGTCGGAGTTGACGCTGAACATGGACGAGCGGAACCAGTCGTTCCAGTGGTTGAGGGCAAGGAACAGGCCGACAGTCGCAAGCCCCGGCGTCAAAACCGGCAGGACAATGCGGGCAAAGATGATAATATGCCCCGCGCCGTCGATTTTGGCGGATTCTGTGATTGCGTCCGGCACCGCCCCTGTGATGAATGTGCGCATGATGATGATCAGGAAGGGCGCGGTAAGCGCCGGGAACCATACGGCAAAGGTAGTGCCTTTCAAGTTCAGCACGGTGGCGTACATCAGGTACTATGGGACCATGCCGCCGCCGAAGATGGTGGTAAAGTAAATTAGGAAAGACACAGTGTTGCGGTATTTAAATTCTTTGCGGGAGATTACGTAGGCTGTCAGCGTAGTTGTCAGCAGCCCGGTGAATGTCCCGATCGCAACATAGTACAGGTTGTTCCTGTACGCCTGCATAATGCCCTTTGGCGCGTTGAAGATAGTTTCGTACGCCTGCATGGTGACATCCCGCGGGAAGATGCTGTAGCCCTCCCTTACGATGACCGTGTTGCTCGAAAAGGAGCCCGAAACGATCATGATGAACGGCAGCACACAGATTAGCGCCGTGGTGATAAGGAAGAAATACTTGATAATATCAAACGTGATCATGGACGCGTCTTTACGTATATGCACGGATGCGGCCTCCTTTCATTTAAAACAGTGCGTATTCTTCGTTGCTGCGCTTGATGAAGAAGTTGGTGGTCATGATGATGATAAAGCCGAATATAGACTGGAACAGGCCCGCCGCCGCGCCAAGCCCCATGCTCAGCGGTTGGGTGGTTGTTATGCGGTAGACATAGGTGTCGAAGATATCCGCCACATTGAAGAGCCTGCCGTTATGCCCGATGATCTGGTAGAACAGCTCGAACTGCCCCCTCATGATGCCGCCCAGCGCGAACAGCAGCAGGATGATAAACGTGGGCTTGAGGTGCGGGAGCGTTATGTAGATGATCTGCTGGAATACATTCGCGCCGTCAATTTGCGCCGCTTCGTAATATTCCTCGCTGATGCTCATGATAGTGGCAAGGTAAATGACCATGCCGTAGCCGAGGTTTTTCCACACAAAGAAGAATGTGATCAAAAACGGCCAGTAATGCGGCGTGTTGTAGAAGTCGATGCGATCCATGCCCATTGAGGTCACGATCGTGTTTACTATGCCGATCTCGTAGTTGAGGATGTTGTACACCATAACGGACAGGATAACGAAGGACACGAAGAACGGCATGAATATCAGCGTCTGGGATGTTTTCTTGAAGTATTTGTTGCCCACACGGCTTACCATAATCGCGAAAACAATCTGCAATATATTCCCCAGCCCGATAAACACAACATTATACAGCACCGTGTTGCGCACCAGCCGTCCTAAATCCATAAGGAAGAAGAACTCGAAATTCCTGCCGCCGACAAATGGGCTGGCAAAAAGCCCGTCCCGGAAATTGAACTGCGTAAACGCGAAGTAGATACCGACCATCGGCAAGTAGTTGTTGATCAAAAAGTACGTGATAACCGGCAGCAGGAAGACGAATAAAATCCAGTTGCGCCGAAGCTCCTCAAGAAAACCGTGGTCTTTTTCCAGCGCGCGCTCCCGCTTTTCCATCTTTTTAATAATTATGTATGTCCCCACCGAAAGCAGCAGTGTTATGTACGGTATTGGTGTCGCCACAAACCCGGTCATCCCGAAATGGTGGTTAGAGTAGAACATATAGACGATTGTTGCCGCGGATGCCAAAAAGCTCAGGATCATTGCGGCCTGGGCCATCCCGTAAAACGACAGCAGGCCCTTTTGCCCGTACTTTCTCGTAGCCGCGCGGATGACAGTGACCAAGTGCATGAAGGCCGCCCCCAGCGCCGCCAAAAGAAGCAGTGCCGCGAAGAACCCAAGGATCCCCCAGCGTGTTTCCTGCACAAAACTCAAGATTGTCAGAACCGAATAGCCCCCGTCAAGCTCCGCAATGACCTCGCTTTCCAGCCCCATATGAGCGTACAGCGTGCCTGTGTTGACAACCGCGATCCAGGGGATAAACGGCAAGGTCATGATCAGCATAAGCAAAGACGATGCGGCTGTTATAAGCACGCCCTGCTTTTGCCCGCCCCTTTCACGCTCCAGCAGCTCATTGCCCGGCGGTATGGATGCTTTTACCATGCTCCGGCGCTCCTTTCAAAATAAAAGTGAAAGTATTTTTCGCCAATTTGCTGTAGAATTGCGTTAAATGGCTATTTAACGCAATTGCCGCAACTAACGCTTGCGTGTTGGTTGCTTTTTTCATTTTGGCGAAAATTACGCTTGCATTTTTCGGGCTAAAAATTTTCTTCGGCGGAGTCGTTGTCGTTTTTTGCGATAACTCCGTCGATTTTTTTTGCCCGAATTGCGTTAAATAGCCATTTAACGCAATTATTGGAGCAAATTGGCGAAAAATGCTTTCACTGTGCCAAATTTTTCGTGAAAACGAAGGGAGAAAAATTACATGAAAAAGATTTTTGCACTGCTGCTCGTCGCCGCGCTGGTGATGAGCATCGCGCCGACGGCTCTGGCTGCGGCTGTGACATTCAAAGACGGTCACGACCTAGGTTTCTCACTCTCAAGATTCCCTGAGACCCTTCAGAATGTATGGGTCAATGTTGATGGGGTTACATTAGCAAATGACTCTTCTGGATGGTATGTGGACGTTGGCACTAAAGTTGCGAAAGGTTCCGCTACGATCGTTGAATTTCGCAACACAGGCGGTATAGACCCAGTGGCAATAAATGAGAAAATAGAAGGTGAGTTGAGAGTTCGACCGGTTAACAATTTTGCTGTTAAAGAAGTGACGAAAATAACTGAACGCCTTGATGGGGCGACTTACGTTAAAGGTCTGAAAATTGTTTGGGCCGAGGAGTTCAGAAGCGTTCAAAATGACCGCTCATTCTCTTTCAATATCCGACTGGCAACAACACAAGATCGAAATGATAGAGTGTTAGAGGTTGAAGGTAAGTTTAAAGAGGAGCGCGACCTCGTGATATATTCAGGGGACTCTGCTTCGAAACTGAACCTAGGAGACGCTCGACTTCTTAAGGTTGACGCGACTGCCAGAAATGTCACGATTGCTGACAAAGGCGTAGAAATTACAACAAATTTCTTTGCTAACAGAAATGTCTGGGTTAAAATCGACGCTGATTCTAACAACGAAGATGTACTTGAGTTTGTGGACACCTATCCTCGTTACGTTCAAAGGTGGTTCACAATCGACTCCATTGGTATCAACAGCACAATTAAGTTTGTTGACTACGCCAGGACTGAGTATGTTTACTTCATTCCTGCCGGCGGCGGCGTAGACGATGCTGTGTACCTTGGTACAGCCAATGGCTCCTTCGAGTTCCTCAACGGCAAATACTACATCGCCAGTTCTGAGATTACTCTCGCGAACGCTGTTGTAGACGACGACGAGCCGGAAGATCTGGATGACCTCGACGATGACGATCTCGATGATTTCGACATCGGCGGCGACACCGGCGGCGACAGCACACCGTTCAACGTGAACGACAACCCCGGCACCGGCCGTTAATTTGGCCGCTAACTTAACTGATTTTCCTAACCGACTTTCTCACGGTAGGTAAATCTCCTTTCAAGCCCCCCGCGGCTCTCCAGGCCGCGGGGGGCTTTTTTAATGCATTACATATCCACAAAATAATCACACTCGCCCGGCAGCAGCATCCCAAACCGCCGGACCAGCCGCCTGTCCTGCTCGGTGTCCGCGTCTTTCGGGTTTTGCAGCTTTATCGCCGCCGCTTGCCTTGATATCGCAAAAACCGCGCAGACATCCTCCGGGGTTAGCGGATGATTATTGCGCGTTTGCATTTCCCGCACAAGCGCCGACGGCATGAGAAGCTCCGCGGCGAAGCTGTTTGCCTCATTTTCGTTTGCGGCACGGTCGTCCCCGTGGCCTAAATAAATATGCCCCAGCTCATGGGCCAGGGTAAAATTTATTCGGCGCAGGCTGCGCACTTCCTCATCATAAAGCACAGCGGAGGCCGCCCCGCCCTCAAGCTTCAGCATAAATCCATCGCGCAATGCCTCCGTGAGTTTTGCCCTTGTCATCCTCGTTTCGCGGCAAAGCTCCCCGTAAGTTTTAAAGCGCACCGGGCGGTCAAATTTAAATTTCCGCACATCAAAAAACAAGCTGCCCGGCCGCTGTTTCAACAGCAGTTCTACAGCGGCAAGCCGCGGCTTGTCAGTCATCACTAAGCCCAAGCAGGTCCAGGCACATTTTTATATCGTTTTCAAAGCTTGCGATCACACGCTCCCTTTGCGCGTTCGGGATGCGCTCCGCCTTGCGCGCGAGCAAAAGCAGCCTTTGCTCCTGCAAATTCTGCGCCATGGGCGGGTTGTCCTCGGTGGTCTGGAAAAAAAAGTCGGTGCTGACTTCAAAATAATCCGCCAGCTTTTTCAGCGTGAGGGAATCAGGCACAGACACCCCGCGCTCATACGCGCTGTAGGTCTGCCGCTTTACCCCCAGGAAAATTGCAATTTCATCCTGCGTAATCTTTTTTTCCTTGCGGATTTTTTTCAGCCTTTCACCAAGCATATCAGTCACCATTCCCTCAAACAGCTTTTGCTTATTATAGCAAAGAAGTTTTGCAATTGCAAGCCTCTTTCTGATTTTTCGTCAAGATTAACAGTAATATATGTCGGAAAATGACGAATTGGGGATTTCACGGCGCAGGATGTGCCTGCTTTGCGAGAATCCTCGCCAAATCGCGCAGTGCCTTTCCACGGTGGCTTACCGTGTGTTTTTCTTCGGCGCTTATCTGCGCCATTGATTTTTTTCCGCGAAAAAAAATCGGGTCGTACCCAAAACCGCCAATGCCCGCCGGCGCAAAGCCGATCATGCCTTCGCAGGCGCCTTCGCAGACGATTTCGCGCCCGTCTTCTAAAATGCAGTGGATCACACAGACAAACCGCGCCGCGCGTTTTTCCGGCGGGACCCCCTCCAGCTCCGACAAAAGCAGGGCGATTTTTTCTGTGTGCGGGATATCGCCGCCGTATCTCGCCGAGTAAACGCCCGGCCGCCCGCCGAGCGCGTCCACGCATAACCCGGAGTCGTCGGCGAATACGGGCAAGCCCACCGCCTTAAAAAGCGCGCGCGCTTTGATTGCGGCGTTTTCGGCGAAGGTATCGCCGGTTTCCTCGATTTCATCGGTAAACCCGGCTTCCGCCGCAGAAATGACCTCAATGCCCATCGGCGCCAAAACCGCGCGGAATTCCTCCAGCTTGTGCGGGTTTGACGTAGCCGCCGCAAGTTTCACCCCTCTTCCTCCGCGTCAAACAGTGCAGCGGCGAACTCCTCCGCGTCGAAGGGGCGCAGGTCGTCGATGCCCTCGCCCACGCCGATAAACTTAACCGGGATCTTCAGCTCCTCAACAATTCCGACTACCACGCCGCCTTTCGCCGTGCCGTCCAGCTTTGTCAGCACAATGCCCGATATCCCGGCGGTTTCTTTAAACTGCCGCGCTTGGCTGAGCGCATTCTGCCCGGTGGTGCCGTCCAGTACAAGCAAGGTTTCGATGTCGCACTCCGGCAGCTCGCGCCTGATCACGCGGGAGATTTTCGCCAGCTCGTCCATTAGGTTTTTCTTATTGTGAAGCCGCCCCGCTGTGTCTATAATTATTACGTCCCTGCCGCGCGCTTTGCCCGCCGCTATTGTATCGAACACAACGGCGGCGGGGTCGGAGCCTTCCGTGTGGCGTATAAGCTCTGCCCCCGCACGCTGCGCCCAAACGGCAAGCTGGTCAATCGCGGCGGCGCGGAAGGTATCCGCCGCGCCTAAAATTACACTGCGCCCCTCTGATTTAAGCTGCGCGGCAAGCTTTCCGATTGCGGTGGTTTTGCCCGCACCGTTCACGCCGATGACCAAAATCACCGACGGCTTTGTGCCGATTTTCAATGCATGGTCCCCTGTCAGCAGCTTTGCTACAATGGCGCGCAGCATGGATTTCAGCTGTGCGGGGTCGGTAGCGCCAGTGCGTCTAATTTCCTCCCTCAGCATATCACAGACGCGCGCTGCCGTGACCGCCCCTGTATCCGCCATGATCAGCGCTTCCTCAAGCTCGCCGATCAGATCTTCGTCGATATGAGTAAAGGAGCTTAGCACCGCGTTCATGTTCGCGGCGATGCTGTCGCGTGTTTTTTTAAGGCCCATGCCTATCTTAGAGAAAAGCCCCATTTGTTCCCCCTTAAAATCTACGGTTAGAGCGGTCGGCTCCATCATCCCATCGTGTGCAAATCATCCGACTTCACCGGATTCGTCCGAGATGTTTCCGGGCTCAGCCCGGTCAAACCGCAAAATCCGCCTGCGCCTCCGTGACCTTCAGCGCGAGCAGCTTTGATACGCCCTCCTCCTGCATAGTGACGCCGTAAAGCATATCGGCCTCCTCCATTGTGCCGCGGCGGTGCGTGATGGAAATAAACTGTGTCCTGCGGCTCAGCCCGCGCAGATAGGCCGCGAATTTCGTCACATTCACATCGTCCAGCGCGGCTTCAATCTCATCCAGTACGCAAAACGGCGCGGGCTTAAAAAGCAGGATCGCAAAATAGATTGCAATGGCGACAAACGCCTGCTCCCCGCCGGAAAGAAGGCTTAAATTTTTGATGACTTTTCCCGGCGGCTCAACGAAGATTTCCACGCCGGACTCCAGCACATTGTCCGGGTCCGTGAGCGTAAGCTCCGCTTTCCCGCCGCCGAAAAGCTGTGTGAACACACGAGAAAACCGCCCGGCGATTTTCCTGAAGCTGTCGGCGAACACGTCGCGCATTTCCTGTGTAAGCTCACCGATCAGTGCTGTGATCTGCTCTTTGGAGTTTTCCACGTCGCGCACCTGCCCGGACAGGAATTCGTAGCGTTCGCTGACTTCTTTGTACTCCTCAACCGCGCCTACATTCACCGACCCGAGCGCCTTTATTTTACCGCGCAGCTCACCGAGCCGCCGCCCCGCTTTATCGGGGTCGTCCGGTACCGCCGCAATCGCCGCCGCCTGTGTGCGCGTCAGCTCGTACTCGTCCCACAGCTTTGTGATGATAAGGTCATATTCGCCCTGAACCGCAAAGCGGCGCTCTTCAAGCCGCGCCAGCTCACGGGAGGTTTCCTCGCGCCGTGCGGAAATTTCGCGCTCCTTTGCGCGCAGTGAAGTCGTTTCGCCCTCCAAGGCCGTGCGCTGTGCCAGCGTGCTTTCGATTTCGCCCGTCAGTGCTTCCACGCCGGATTTAAGCCGCAGTTTTTCCTGCTCCAGCTCTACCGCCTTTTCCGCGATTTCCGCGTTGCCGCGCTCCAGCCCGCTTTTTTCTTCGGCCAGCTTTTCCGTCCTTGTCCCTGCGGACTGTATTTGCTGTGTAATCCGCGCGATATCCGCCGTAATATTGTTGTATTCATTTTCGGCTGTGAGTAAAGCCATTTTCTGCTCATTTAGATTTGCGGCGGCAGTTTCCGCGCCGATCATGAGCGCGGACCTTCTGCTGTTGATACTTTCCGACTGCGCCGCCAGCCCCGCCGCCCGTGCTTCCATTTCTTCGAGTATAGCGGAGCCTTCCGCTTCGCCGGAGCGCAGTGCCTCAAGCCGCTGTGTAAGCGCTTCAAACTCCTGCTGTGCCAGCTTGCGGTTATGGACCGCCTGCGCCAAGCCCCTTTGTAAATGCTCGAGCTGTGCGTCTAAGCGGGCGCGCGCCTCCTGCGCAGTTTGGCGTTCGGCGTGTGCGCCCGAAACCGCCGCCGCAAGCGCGGACAATTCCTCCGCAAAAGCTTTTTGCCGAGGCGCGAGCTGTGCCGCCTGCTCACTGTACTTTTCGGCTTCGGATTTCAGCCGCGCAATCTCCCCGCGCCGACCCAAAACCCCCGCGCTTTTCACAGTAGAGCCGCCCGTGAATGAGCCGCCGGTGTTGATGACCTGCCCGTCAAGCGTCACAACGCGGACACTGTACCCCGAGGATTTCGCGATTTTCTGCGCGCTGTCAAGATCCTCCGCCACTATCACACGCCCCAGGAGCCGGCGGATTATCGCCGTGAATTTGGCATCGCACTCCACCAAAGAAGAAGCCGCGCCGATAAAGCCGTCCATTCCCTCATACGCGCGGCAGTCCGCCTGTGTGCCTTTTACTGTAGAAAGCGGCAGGAAGGTCGCGCGGCCTGCATTTGCGCTTTGCAGCATACGGATCGCGCGCTTTGCGGTTTCCTCATCCTCTGTCACGATATTTTGAAGCGCAGGGCCGAGCGCGGTTTCGATTGCTGTGGCCGTCTGCGCTTTTGTTGTTATCAGCGACGACACCGCGCCGTAGATACCAGACACCGCGCCCCGCTCTGCCTGTGCGAGGATATGCTTGACGCTCCCCGCGAAGCCCTCCATATTGCGCTCTAAATCCTCAAGGAGCCTTGCTCGCCCAAGCCCTGCCTCTGCCTTGTCTGTCAGCGCCTTGATTTCAGCTTCAAGCTCATCTCGCCTGCGCAGCCGTGACTCCCGCTTGATCTCGTAGCCTTTTGCCGCGTTGACTAAGGCCGCGATGCTTTCGTCGGATTCGGCAATTTGCAGCTTACATTCCTCTATATCCGCGCTGATTTCCGATATATCCGCGTCATGAGAAACGCCGGTTTGCCTGAGCGCCTCAAGCCGCGAAAGCCCTTCAGCCGCCGCCGCCGCGCCGGACGCCTGTTCGAGTCTGAGCTTTGCCATTGCGCTTTCAATTGAGTTTTTACGCGCGCCCAATTCCTCAAGATCGGCATCAAGCCGCGCAATCTGTTCACGCTGCTCGGCAAGGCGTTCTTCCGCGCCTGAAATCCTGGCACCCATCGCGGCATTTTCCGCCGCCGTGTTTTTCTCCTGCTCTTCTTTTTCGCGCAGTAATGCAAACAAGCTGTCTGTGCCGAGCTTGTCCGCGGCAAGCTCTTCATCAATGCGCATTATGGACTGCTCGTTATGGCGGGTATCACTGCCGCAAACGGCGATTTCCGCTTCGCATTTGGACAGCCGCTCCTCGTTTTCCCGGACCCTGCCGCGCAGGCTGTCCGCAAGTACGCTCAGCCTGCGGCTTTCTTCATAGACGCGGTTTATGCTTTCCTCCACGCCCTCACTTTCGCGCGTAAGGCCCTCGTAATCATTTTTACAGATATCTATACGGGATTCATGAGCCGCCAGCCTTTCTTTTAATGTGTCAAGGCTGCGTATCCAAAGCGAGATCTCCAGCCCCTTTTTTTCTTCGGAAAGGGCAAGGAAGCTTTTTGCCTTCTCCGCCTGTATGCGAAGCGGCCCTATGCGCGATTCCAGCTCGCCCAGTATATCACGCAGGCGCGCCAGATTTTCTTCAGCTTGGATCAGGCGGCGTTCGGCTTCGTCCTTGCGGTAGCGGAATTTAGATATGCCCGCGGCTTCCTCGAAGATTTCGCGGCGCTCCTTGCTTTTCGCGGACACGATTTCCGCAATCCTGCCCTGCCCGATGATGGCGTAGCCGTCCCGCCCCAGCCCCGTGTCCATCAGCAGCTCGTGGACGTCCCTCAGGCGGACCTGCGCGCCGCCGACACGGTATTCGCTCTCGCCGGAACGATATAATCGGCGGCTTATTACGATCTCGTCGCCTTGGTCCGGCAGTATTTTATCGGAGTTGTCGATGACAAGCTGAACAGACGCAAAGCCCACGGGCTTGCGGGAAAGCGTGCCGCCGAAGATGACATCCTCCATACGCGCGCCGCGCAGTGTCTTGGAGGACTGCTCGCCCAAGACCCAGCGCACGGCGTCGGCGATGTTGCTTTTGCCGCTGCCGTTTGGGCCGACGACCGCGGTGATGCCGCCGTCGAATTCCAGCTTTGTCTTGTCGGGGAAGGATTTGAAGCCCTGCAGCTCAAGTGAACGCAGGCGCATGGCGGGACCACCACCTTTGCTTATAAATATTACAGGAACACGCGCTTCCGATTATTTCGCTTCTTCAGTATCCGCATCGTCATCATCACTGTTAATAAACATATCCTCCGTAGCCTGCTGCGCCTTCTTTAGCTTTTCTGTAATAGAAACAAGCCCCTCCAGCGCTTCAATGGCAATCGACATTTGCCCCGCTAAATGATAATACATCGCTTTGTAATCCGGCATTTCAATAAACCCCCTTTAGCTTTATTTCAAACGGGGATAGGGTGTCATCCCGTTTAATTTTCACGTTATATCCCATTTCTTGCAGTTTTCGGGTATTGCATTTGTTTTGCCCCGCCATCCGCGAAACAAAGCTTGGATGGACAGCCGGCGATATATTTCCCGGCGGTATATCGCGCAATAACCCCAAGGCCGCATCCAGCATGATCACACCCTCGCACAGTTCCCGGAAAGCCGGATGGTACGGCCCCGCGACGACGCTTTGCCCAAGGCTTTGCGTGTCGTGAAGCCCGGCACGGATAACATCTATCTTAGCTTTATGGAACATTTGCAACAGTTTCGCGCATAGCTTTACCGCTTCATCTAAGCTTTGCGGTTTATACAGCCCTTCGCGGTAGAGCCGCGCAAGTTCCGTCCCCTCAACAGCCAGCGCCGGGTGGATGCGCATGGTGTCCGGCCCGAGCGCGATTAGCTTTTCCGCCGTCATGATATCTTTTTCGGGATCGGAGCCATACAGCCCCGTCATCATGTGATGCCCGAGAGAAAAACCGTGCTTTTTAATCAGCCGGGATGCCGCCGCTGTGTCATCCGCCGTATGCCCACGGTTGTTTGCGGCAAGCACATCATCGTCCATAGACTGCGCGCCAAGCTCGATTGCGGTTACGCCATATGATTTCAACTCCGATAGAATCTCGTTGCCGATTGCGTCCGGCCGCGTCGCGATGCGGATGCCGGAATACCCGCGCTCGCCCAAAAACGGCTGTGCAGCTTCTAAAAGCGGGATGCGCAGCTCTTTTGGGATTGCGGTGAAACTCCCGCCGTAAAACGCGATTTGTGCGGTTTTTGCACGCCTGCCTAGCGCGGCAATGCCATTTCGGAAAATCTCCGCCGCTTCCTGCGGGCTTGGTATGTTTTCTTGCCCCGTTATATTTTTCTGGCTGCAAAAGGAGCAGCGGTGCGTGCATCCCAAATGCGGCACAAAAACCGCAACATTAGCGTGCTTCATGGCCCATTAGGCGCAAAGCTTCCTTCGCCGCCATCTGCTCGGCGGATTTTTTGCTGCGCCCCTCTCCCCTGCCGATCACATTGCTGTTTAGCAGGACATCGGCGATAAAAAGCTTGTCATGGTCCGGGCCTGTTTCCCCGGCAAGGGCATATGTTAAAACTTCGCCCGGGTTTTGCTGGACGATTTCCTGCAGGAGTGTTTTGAAATCCCGGTTATCAGGCTGATCGCCGTTTTTCAGCATATCCTCTACAAATGGAAGGACAAAACCGCGCGCGCACTCAATCCCGCCGTCTAAATAAATCGCGGCGATAAGCGATTCAAACGCGTCCGCTAAAATAGAAGGGCGCTGTGCCCCGCCGGTCTGGGTTTCGCCCTTGCCGAACAGAAGATAACTGCCCAGCCCGATCTTTTTCGCAAAGGCGCACAGCGATTTCTCGCACACGATCATTGAGCGCAGCCTTGTAAGCTCGCCCTCCGCCAACCGGTAGCTTCGGAAGAGATAATCGGAAACAATCACCGAAAGCACGGAATCCCCCAGGAACTCCTGCCGTTCGTTGCTTTGCAGATCCCGCCGCCCTTCGTTGGCATAGGATGAATGTGTACACGCCACTGTAAGATAATCCTTGTCCTTGAAGGTGTATCCAATGGCGGCTTCTAGGGCATTAAGATTTGTGATACTTTGCATAATAAATCCCCTTAGCGTAATAAACGATGGACAATATTCACTGCTGCCCGCTTACCGCGGCCCCGATTTCGCTGATTACATCCTGCTCGCAAAACAGCTTTGCCTGCCGTATCGCGTTCTTGAACGCCTTGGCGTTTGAGCTTCCATGCGCTTTGATAACGGGCTTTGCTGTCCCCATCAGCGGCGCGCCGCCATGCTCCGTGTAATCCATCTTTGCTTTAAAACCGCCCAGCGCGTTTTTAAGCAGAAGCGCGGCAATTTTCGTTTTTGCGGACGATAAAAGCATCGCCTTTAGCTCACCGGAAAACGCCTTGCCCATGCCTTCCGTCAGCTTCAGCACGATATTCCCGGTAAATCCGTCGGTTACGGCGACGTCGCAGCCGCCCAAGGGCAGCTCCCGCGCTTCGATATTACCTATAAAGTTAAGGCGCGAATCCCGCAGCAGCTTCCCGGCTTCGATTTGCAGTGCCGTCCCCTTATTTTCCTCCGTGCCAATATTCACAATGCCGACGCGCGGGTTTTTCACGCCCATCACGCGCTCCATGTACACAGCGCCCATCACAGCGAATTGGCGGAGCATTTCCGGGCGGCATTCCACATTCGCTCCCACATCAAGAAGCATATATGTGCCCTTGGCGGCGGGGATAATCGGGGCGAGCGCGGGGCGTTTTATGCCTTTTATGCGCTTTACAATCAGCGTTCCGCCCACACAGAGCGCGCCCGTACTCCCGGCTGTGACAACGGCGTCGCCCTGCCCGTCCGCCAAAGCCTTGAAAGCGGCCGCCATGGAAGAAGTGCTGTAGGATTTCAGTATTTCGGTGGGTTCGGCCTCAACAGGCATTGCAAGCGGCGCTTCGAGAAAATCCATCCCGCTAAGCGCGATGCCTTCTTTTTCGGCAAGGGCGCGGAGTTTCGCTTCCCTCCCGCAGACCAGCGCGGTTACATCCAGTTCCGATATCGCCTGCGCGGTGCCTTTTAGGATTTCAAGCGGCGCGTTGTCGCCGCCGTATGCGTCGATGATTATTTTCATGGCTTGCTCCTTTTATTTCATGTTAATCCATACAGCTCAAACGGGTTGTTTTGCAGGGCCTGCTTATAAAGCCCGATCGTACTCTTTACCTGTACCAGCATACACTTCGACTTGCCAATTACTATATCTTTTATATATCCTTTTTCATAAGCTTGTTGTTGAATTACATACCACGGCTTTGCCTGCGGCGACCACGCTTCAATAAACCATTCGGTTTCGGGGTAGATTTTCAGCGCCTGCTCGGACGGCCTGAATTTTTTCTTTATTTCCTCGGGCAAGCAATCTTCCACATAATGCATAGTCGACATCCTATAAATATCAACGCCCAATAATAAGGCGTAACCGTCACAAGCTATCAGATGATTGAACCAGTCCGCGGCGTGTTTTTCGGCATCCTTGCCCCATGCGGAAACCCGAAAATGCCCTTCCCCGGTAATAACATCTGGCATTTTTCTGAATGTATCGGATACAATCCCCATCCCCGACCTCTCGTCGTCATCTTTTAGAATCTTGATTTTCAATGTCAGCCCCAATTTCTTATCGGCTTCGGTGAGCGGATACTCCGGCGAGTCTTTGAACGACGGCATAACTATTGCGCCTTCCGTCCCCACAATGCTTTTTATTGCGTTTATAATTGTCAAAGCGCCGCCCTCAATATACCCAAAACTGCTGAGGGAGCAATGCACCTCCAGCATCATCCCTGCCTTTACGCCCAACTGTGTAAGGCCGTTTTCTATTTGCGTTTGCGTTACTTGCATAGCCATTTTCCTCACCCTAAGTAATATAGCTCAACTGCATAACCTCTTCCAATGCCCGCAGCGCCCTATCCGCCATCGCTTCATACCGCTGTGCTTTCGGCTTTATCCGCTCACTCAGCGGCGGCAGAAGCCCCATATTCGCGCCCATCGGCTGGAAATCTTTCACGCTTTCATCGCTGATATAGGCACAGAGCGCGCCTGTCATAGTTTGGGGCGGCAAAATTACGGGGGCCTGCCCTTTCAGCAGCCTTGCCAGATTTTTCGCGGCGATTATACCGGACATCGCCGATTCCATATACCCCTCAACGCCGGTAATCTGCCCCGCGAAAGCAGTCAGCGGGTCGGCTTTTAGGGCGAAGGTATGGTCAAGCAGCCTTGGGCTGTCGATAAAAGTATTGCGGTGCATTACACCATACCGCACAAAGCTTGCGTTTTCCAGCCCCGGGATCATGGAGAATACGCGCTTTTGCTCGCCGAATTTTAGGTTTGTTTGAAAGCCGACCAAATTCAGCAGCGACCCTGCGGCGTTCTCTTTTCGCAGCTGAACCGCCGCCCAAGGCCGGTGGCCTGTTCGCGGGTCACGCAGGCCCATCGGTTTCAGCGGCCCGAAACGCAGTGTATCAATGCCGCGTTTTGCCAGCATTTCAATCGGCATACAGCCTTCGTAAACTTTCGGCGCGCCCTCTTCAAAGCTTTCCTGCCCGGCGCATTGTGCGGCGGTCAGCGCGTCGTAAAAGCGCTCATACTCATCCTTTGTCAGCGGGCAGTTGATGTAGTCATCACCGCCCCTATCATACCGCGACGCTGAAAAAACCTTGTCCCTATCCAATGAATCCGCCGTAATAATCGGAGCGGCGGCATCGTAAAAACGCAGCCCCGCGCCGAACCTGCTTTCAATATCCCGCGCCAAAGCGTCTGAAGTCAGCGGGCCTGTCGCGATTATTACCGGGCCTTCCGGCAGCTTTGTAACCTCGCCATTTATAACCGTTATGCCGGGGTTTTCATTTATCGCCGCGGTTGAGAGCCTTGAAAATTCCTGCCTGTCCACGGCAAGCGCGCCGCCCGCCGGGACTTTGCACCGCTCCGCGATTTGAAGGAGCAGTGAACCCATGCGGCGCATTTCCGCCTTGAGCAGGCCGCCCGCACTCGAAAGCCTGTCCGCTTTCAGCGAATTAGAGCAGACCAGCTCCGCATAGCCGCCGATTTGATGTGCGGGGGAGCGTTTTTCAGGCTTCATTTCACAAAGGCGCACCCGAAAATTTTCCTGTACCAATGCCCAAGCCGCCTCACAGCCCGCAAGCCCCGCGCCAACTACGGTTACTTCTATATTCGCACGCGCGATTTTATTAGAGCCGCTTTCCGCCATAATATCCCTACTGTTTTTCTATCGGCCTTTCATAGCCGCAGCCTTCTTTAAGGCAGTGTATTTTTGCGCCGCGCCCTGTTTTTTGGAAAAGCCCCGCGCCGCATTGGGGGCATTTTTCGGCAAGCGGTTTATCCCAGGTGATAAAGGTACACTCGGGATAGCCCTCACAGCCGTGGAAGGTCCTGCCCTTCTGGGACTTTTTCGCCAGCACTTTCTTGCCGCAGACAGGGCATACCCCGCCGGTTTCCTGCACAATTTTTTTTGTGTTGCGGCATTCGGGGAAGCCGGGGCAAGCCAAAAACTTACCGAAACGCCCCATTTTTATTACCATATTGCGCCCGCATTTATCACAGACGACATCGGTTTCTTCCTCGGGCACTTTTACGCGCGTGCCCTCCATGTTCTTTTCCGCGGTCTGTAATGTCGCGGCGAAGCTTTGGTAGAAGCCGTCGAGCGTTTTTATCCAGTCTGTGCGCCCTTCTTCAACCTCGTCCAGGCGCTGTTCCATGTTCGCGGTGAAATCGGCATCCACTATGTCGGCGAACTGCTCCGCCATCAGCTTGGTCGTAACCTCGCCCAAAGCCGTGGGCTTGAGCGATTTTGCCTCGCGCTCGACATACGCGCGGGAAATTATCGTGGTGATCGTGGGCGCATAGGTGCTGGGGCGGCCTATGCCGTTCTCCTCAAGCATTTTAATAAGGGAAGCCTCGGTGAAGCGCGGCGGCGGCTGGGTGAAGTGTTGGTTTGGCGTAACCGACCGCACAGCGAGCTTTTCGCCCTTCTCCATCTCAGGCAGCGCGCTTGCTTTTTCCTCGTCCTCGCCCTCGTCCTTCGCGGACTCATAAATCTTTGTGAAGCCGTCAAAGCGGACGGTAAAGCCCGACGCCGTGAAGGTATAATCCCCCGCGCTGATCTTGACAGACACGGCATCTAATACGGCGGACGCCATCTGGCTTGCAATAAAGCGCTCCCAGATCAGCTTATACAGCTTGTATTGGTCGGAGGAAAGCGACGCCTTCGCCTTCTCCGGGGTTAACGACGGCATGGTCGGGCGGATTGCTTCATGTGCATCTTGAGCTGCCTTGCGGGATTTGTATGCGCGCGGGGATGACGGCAGATATTCGCTGCCATATGCGCCGCCTATGAACGACGCGGCTTCGCTTATTGCCTCAGCTGAAATTCTCAAGCTGTCGGTACGCATATAGGTGATCAAGCCCACAGCGCCGTAACCCTCAACATCCACGCCTTCGTAAAGCTGTTGGGCGGCGCTCATGGTGCGCCTGGATTGGAAGCCCAGACGTTTTGACGCCTCCTGTGTGAGCGTTGAAGTAGTAAACGGCGGGTCTGGGTTCTTTTTGCGCACGGATTTTTTCACATCCGCCACTATAAAATCTTTGCCCTCAAGCTCAGACATCACTGTGCGGGCCTCGTCCCCGTTTTTTATCTCGAGCTTCTTTGCGGATTTTGAATGAAGCTTTGCCGCGAACGGCTTTTTGGAACGGGAACTGAGCAGCAAAGCGTCGATCGTCCAGTATTCCTCGGGCTTGAAGGCGCGTATCTCCTCTTCCCTGTCTACAATCAGCCGCACCGCCACGGACTGCACGCGCCCTGCCGACAGCCCTTTGCGTACCTTGCGCCACAAAAACGGGCTTAACTTATACCCCACGATCCGGTCGAGGATACGGCGCGCCTGCTGGGCATTTACAAGGTCCCGGTCAATCGGCCTGGGGGACGACATACCTTCTTTTACGCCGGATTTTGTAATCTCATTAAAAGTAACCCGGTTGGCGTCGTCAAGGTCAAGGCTGAGAAGATGCGCCAAATGCCAGGAGATGGCCTCGCCCTCGCGGTCGGGGTCGGTGGCAAGATAGACCCGCTCGCTCTTCTTCGCCTCCTTGACAAGCGACTTCACGAGAGTTTCTTTGCCCTTTATCGCGATATATTCGGGTGCGAAGCCGTTGTCCACATCCACGCCGAATTTAGATTTAGGCAGGTCGCGGATATGGCCGTTGGAGGCAAGCACCTCGAAATCCTTGCCCAAATATTTTTTGATGGTCTTTGCTTTCGCGGGGGACTCCACGATTACCAGTTTTGACATACTGCTTTCATTCCTCCGAATACAATTTAAGCCAAACCAAACAGCCTGCCGGGATGCATTTGAATCAGGCCGTAAATCTCCAGCTCTGTCAGGGCCGCCAAGGCCCCTGCGGTTTCAAGCCCTGCCGATGCCGCCAATACATCCGCACCTGCAGGCTCTGTGCCGATAAAAGCGTACACTTTCTCTGCATCTGCGGAAATATCCCCCGGCAGGTCCTTGCGGGCGGGTATTTCCGATTCTTGTTTTTGCTTCTTTTTTTGCTTGGTTTTTGGCTCAGGTTTTGGCTTGGTTTTTGGCGCGGGTTTTGGCTCGGGTTTTGGCTCGGGTTTTGGCTCGGGTTTTGGTTTTTGTTCCTTCTCTATAATAGGCATATCTATTGTAATATTATACTCAGTTTTGCCGGGATGTGCAAACATGGGATATTCTGCCAGTATATCTTCGGCGCAGGACGCGATTTTCGCGCCGTCGCTTATCAGTTTATGCTTGCCCGCCGAGCGGTGGTCCAAAATACTCCCGGGGACGGCAAAAACATCACGCCCTTGTTCAAGCGCGAGGTCGGCGGTGATCAGCGCCCCGCTGCCAATCGCGGCTTCAGTGACCAGCGTACCGTGGGAGATGCCCGAAACCAGCCTGTTGCGCACAGGGAAGTTATACGCCATTGGCGTGAAGCCGAGCGGGAACTCCGTAACAACCGCGCCGTTTTCGCTGACAGCGCGTTTAAGCGCCGCGCTCCCATATGGGTAATCCACATCAATGCCGCAGCCGAGGAAACCCACGGTTTTACCGCCGGCGTCAAGTGCCGCCCAATGCGCGGCGCTGTCGATGCCCCTGGCAAGCCCGCTGACGATTACCGCGCCGTTTTTCGCCAAATCGCCCGCCAGCATTTTTGTGACCTCGATCCCGTATTCCGATGTATCACGCGAACCCACAACCGCGATTGCCGGCGCGCCTTTCAAGCAAGACAGGTCGCCCTTGACATAGAGCGCGGCGGGGCGCGGGTATATCTCACGGAGCAGCAACGGGTACCCATCCATATCCGGCGTTATTATCTCACAGCCTTTTTTTATTGTGCGGGAGCGGATGTTTTCCGCCATGTCAAGTGCCGTGGGTACGCGTTCGCGTTCCTCCGGCATCAGCATACCGTTGAATTTCCCATGCGGGCTTACCCCCTCGTAAATTTCCAAGGGGCTGTCGAAGTAGTCGAGCATCAGCGCCGAACGGCGGCTGCCCACTCCGAATACAAGCTGGAGCCAGATCCAATAGACAGTATCGGTCACTTAGTCATCTCCCAAATGAGTATCCCCGCAGCCACCGCCGCGTTAAGTGATTGCGCGCCGCCGTGCATGGGGATCATTACCGTATTATCGCAAGCCTCGATTTCCTCAGGTGAAAGCCCCGCGCCCTCATTGCCGATCAGTACGGCGGATTTTTCGGGGAAAGTGTATTCACCCGCCACAGCGGCATTATCGCAAACCGCCGCCGCCGAAACAGTAAACCCATTGGCACGCAGCCCGCGCACCGCTTCTAAAACGGGGCGGATTACAATAGGCAGGCGGAATACCGCGCCCATGCCCGCACGCAAAGCCTTTGGGCTGTATACATCCGCGCAGTCCGGCGAAAGTATCAGCCCCTGTGCGCCCAATGCCTCACAGCTTCTCATTACCGCGCCGGCATTTCCGGGGTCACTAACGCGAGAGAGTACCACGCATGGCCCCCGGCAACTATATATTGTATCAGCGGATTTTTGGATGTCAAGCTTTTTAAACACCGCGAAAACGCCCTGCGGCGTGTCCGTATCGGACAGGCGCGCGGCAAGCTCGTCGGTTATCAGATAGGCACGCTCAGACATACGGGCTGTCTGTGCCAATGCAGGATACCGCGCCAGCGCCTTTTCCGTGGCAAAGAGCATAAGCGGGCGCGCGCCGCAGTCCGCGCCGTCGGATACGAGCTTTGCGCCTTCGCACATAAACGCGCGTGCATTGTCCCTTGCTTTTTTAGAAGATGCCAGCCTCGCGGCCTCTTTTATTATCGGATTGTCTTTTGACGTTAATTTTAACATATAAATTAAAAATCCTTCCCTTCCTGTTTAAGAAAGGGAAGGGTATTTTTTTATGCGAGCGCGGCTTTTGCTTTTTCCACCAGCGCAGTGAAGCCGGCGGGGTCGCTGATCGCCATTTCTGAGAGCATCTTCCTGTTGAGCATGACCCCGGCTTTTTTAATGCCGTTCATGAAAGTGGAATAGTTCATGCCGTTCATTTTGCACCCGGCGGAAATACGGGTTATCCAAAGCCTGCGGAAATCGCGCTTTTTCAGCCTCCTGCTGATATAAGCATACTGGCCGGATTTATATACGGCTTGTTTTGCCATTTTAAAATGCTTTGATTTTGCGCCGAAGTAACCCTTTGCAAGCTTGAGGATTTTGTTCCTCCTCTTACGGGTAGACAGCGCCCCTTTAATGCGAGCCATTTTAACCCCTCCTTCTTACTTATACGGAATCAGCCGCATAATTTGCTTGACGTTTGATTTATCCACAAGACCGTATCTTTTAAGCCTTCTGCGATGCCTGGGGCGTCCTTTGACAGTGTTGTTGAGCCTATGCTGCTTGTATGCCCGCGCCCTTTTTACCTTGCCGCTTTTTGTAAGCCCAAAACGCTTTTTTGCACCGCTGTGCGTTTTAATTTTTGGCATTTTGCGTGTCCTCCTTTTTTTATATTCCAAAACAACATCACCGGCCGCGGCAACGCCGCCCGGGCTTTGCCGGGCCGGGGGATTTCCTTTAATTAAATTCAGTCCTACTTGCTTTGCTTGGAGTTGACGAACATAATCATGCTGCGCCCCTCCATCTTCGGGATGCGCTCAACGCTTCCGTGTTCGGCGCAGGCCTCCCCAAAACGCTTCATGAGCGTCTGCCCGATCTCAGGGTGCGCCATTTCACGCCCCCTGAAACGGATGGAAACCTTAAGCTTGTTCCCGGCATCCAGGAATTTCAGCGCGTTTTTGAGCTTTGTGTTAAAGTCGTGCGTGTCGATGTTCAGCGAAAGGCGGATCTCCTTCAGCTCGATAACCTTCTGGTTTTTTCGGGCCTCCTTCTCTCTTTTCGCCTGCTCGAACTTGTGCTTGCCGTAATCCATGATACGGCAGACCGGCGGGGCCGCCTGGGGGGCAATCCGCACCAGGTCCAGATTTTTTTCGGTGGCTATACGCATGGCATCGGCAATGGACATTATGCCAAGCTGCTCACCGCCCGGCCCAACAAGCCGCACCTCCTTGTCGCGGATCTCCTCGTTGATGGCCATGTTTTGTTTGCTGATTAGTAGCACCCCCTAGTAGTGGTTAGGAAATAGGAATTAGGAATTAGCAGGACGGGGTATAATTTGCTTTATACTTTTTCGATGCGGGAAATAAAAAAACACGGGCGCGGCGCCTGTGTCCTCATACAAAACGCAAATAGCCGCACGTGTGCCGTGGCATTTGCTTTGTATTGACCGCGCCCGGAAATCCCCGGCGGGTGAGAACACTGGCTTGTTCTACTTCTTTGTATACTTACTTTAACAGATCGCCCAGGAGTTGTCAAGCAAAATTTCACATAAAAGCATACCAAATATATGTCCCCTCAAAAACCGCTGTGTTCAGCCACCAGACCGTATCGCCGGTTATGGACACCGCGAGCTTTACCGCGAATGAACCCACAAATAAGATCAGCGCCGCCTGTATCATCCCCGCGATGCCGCCCAAAACCGCGTCCGCCGTGCCAATCACCGGTATGCGGTACAGCCCCGAAAACATCCTCGACACAAGCCTTGAAAGCATCAGCACGGCGCAGAACACGACAAAAAACATCACCCCGGAAAGCAGCGACACAACCGGCGCGCGGACAGTAGATTCTATGACGCCTTCCACCAACTGTTCCGTACTCTGTGCGGTTATGCTGTCTGGCATAATCCGCGACAAAAAAGGCAGCAGCGGCAAAATCAGCAGCGGTATGCGCCCGGACACCGCGCTGTCCAGCTCTTTCATAACCGCCGCGGTAATTGCGTCTCTGATTACGCTGTCATAGGCGATTTCCGCTATAACAGGGGCGAGCATCCTTGCGGCAACAGCCGCCGCCGCATAGGAAAGCAGCGCAATCACCGTACGCGCAAAGCCCTGCCTGTAGCATATAAAAACGCAAAGCACGATAATCGCGGCGGCGGCCAAATCCCACCATAGCCATATATTTTCTGACATATTTGCTCCTTTAATCGAACAGGAAAATCTCATCCGCTGTTGTGTAATAAAGCTTCCCGTCTACCAATTGCATATGCGTAATTCCGCGCCGCTCCGTCTTTTCCATTGAATTCAGCTGCCTGTCAAAGGCTTCTATCCCGGAATCGTCCAAAACATATATGCGCCGCCGCCCGATCTCTATGCCCTTGATGTTGTTGGGGGCGGAATGCTGTGCGGTAACGGTTAAGCTTTCATCCAATAAAACCAGGCGGCTGGTGCGCGCCTCCCTGTATTCCGTGAGCAGCAGGGTTTCACCGTCATACGACCGTATTGCCGAAACCGGATCGCTGCCTAAATCATAAGAAAACAGGGACTCGCCGGAGTAGTCAAATACCGCGTATTCACGGTCGGTCAGGATACACAGCCGGGCATCGGTATATTCAAGCTGTAAAATAAGGCTTCCGGGAAAGCCGATTTCCACCATATCCGTGGAATCCAGCTGAAACAGCACAGCTTGGGATTTCAGCATCCCCCCCTCCGTCATTACACACGCCACCGCCATATGGGTCCCGCGCGGCGACAGCGCGACACCTGTGATATGGTTGTCCGGGGAAAGCCAGCGGAAAACAGGCTCCTCCGTAGGGCTGCGGTATACGGCGGCCTCCGCGACAAACTGGCGCGCGGACGTGACCAGCGCGAACATATTGTTATCAGCCAAGGCGGCGGAGATAATTCCGTTTTCCGGTTCATGATAATCTGTCCGGGCGGGGGTATGTATGCGGTAGGCACGGCTGCCCGGGTCAAAGGAAAGCGCGCGGCTTTGGTTTGTC
>WRLS01000010.1 GCA_009776345.1 Oscillospiraceae bacterium
TGCTTTGCCCTATAATCCGCCCAATCGCTCAGCCGAGCCGAGCTCCAGGTCTCGAACGCGGAAAAAGGTATTATGAATAAAAGAAATCAAAGACTTTTTCCGCTGTTATTACGTGCGCGGGCGCTTCCGGGCGTCGCTCTTTCCTTTAGGTTTGTGCCTACTTGCCTTTGTAGCTTATTCCCCTCCTTGGAGGGGTGGCGCGTATGCGCCGGGGTGGTTTTATATAGGCGCAACCCTATAAAAAATTATAACCAAGAAAGGTTTCGACATATGTCCGGTATTACAGGCGGGATCCCAACCGAAGGCCGCAGGGCGGCAAGCGCGGATATCGACAAGGCCGGTACCCTTGAAATGCTGCGGATAATAAACGGCCGTGACAAGGAGATCGCTTTTGCGGTGGAAAAAACGCTCGGGCAGGTTGCGCTCGCGGTCGAAAGCGGGGAGCGCGCAATACGCGCGGGCGGGCGCGTTGTATACTGCGGCGCGGGTACCTCCGGTAGGCTCGGTGTCCTGGACGCGTCTGAATGCCCGCCGACCTATGGCGTACCCCCCGAAATGTTCACGGGGCTGATTGCGGGGGGCATCGGCGCGCTTCTGAAAAGCGCCGAAGGCGCGGAGGACGACCCGGAGCTGGGCAAATCCGATTTAATGGGGATAAATTTTTGCGCGGATGATTTTTTAGTGGGCATAGCGGCGAGCGGGCGCACACCGTATGTAATCGGCGCTATGATGTACGCAAAAGGGCTTGGTGCGCCTGTTGCGGCGGTAACCTGCCATGGCGGGTCTGAGATGGCGAAGCTCGCGGATATTTCCATCGCGCCGGATACCGGCCCGGAGGTAATCACCGGCAGTACGCGGATGGGCGCGGGTACCGCCCAAAAAATGGTACTGAACATGGTTTCCACAGGCATAATGATAAAAATGGGAAAAGTTTACGGCAACCTCATGGTTGACCTTCGCCCCACGAACAAAAAGCTGGAAGACCGCGCAAGGCGTATTATATGCGGGGCCGCGGGCTGTGACTACCGGCGCGCGGGGGAGCTTTTGGAGCTTGCGGGGATGAATCCCAAAACAGCAATCGTCATGGAAAAAACAGGGCTGGACAGGGAAAACGCACAGCGGCTTTTGGACAGCAGCGGCGGCAGAATTGCCGGCACTTGCGGGGAACGCTAAAAACAAAGGGGGAAGGTTTTATGCTAATACGTACATACAAAGCCGACGATGAGGCGGCGGCAATCAAGCTTTGGAACGACAGCCTGCCGAGGGACCAAATTGACAGGATGAACTTTTATAACCGTATAATCTGCGACGTCAACTTTGACCCGTCGGGCTATCTGCTGGCTTTTGTTGACGGCCTGCCTGCCGGTTTCCTTTACTGTACAAGGCGGCAGATACCCGACGAAATCAGCGGGCTTGAGCAGGGCAAGGGCTGGATCGTGGCAATGGGCGTGCATCCCGATTTCAGGCGGCGCGGAGTTGGGCGCGCTTTAGTCGGGAAAGCCGAAGAATTTTTGCGCGGCGCGGGGGTGGAGCGGATCGATGTCGGCACATACGCCACGAATTATATTGTACCCGGCGTGGATAAAGACGCGTATGACTGCGGCGTAAAGTTTTTCGAGGCTCTGGGCTTTGAAAACCGCGGCGAATGCTGCGCGATGAGCATGAGTTTGCACGGCTACACCTATCCCGAAAAATACAAACAAAAACGCAAAAAACTGGAAGCGGAAGGCTTTAGCATCGCGGCTTACAAAGACTGCGACGCCTTGCCGCTGTTCGCGTTTATGCGGGAGGATTTCCCCCACTGGCTGCCGAATGTGCGCGCCTGCACGCTGTCCGGCAAAGCCCCGGAGCGCATGATCATAGCAAAGGATAAAGACGGCGCGGTGGTGGGCTTTGCCATGCGCGGCATGGACGGTACGGAGGAGCGCTTCGGCCCATTCGGCACAAAACCGGGCTTGCAGGGGCTGGGGCTTGGTTCCGTTATTTTCAACGAAATGATGCAGTCCATGGCCAGCCGCCGCATTTTTTACACCTATTTCCTGTGGACAAACGGCCGCAATCTTGAGATTTACGCCACCTGGGGCATGAAAATTTTCCGCACATTTTGTTTGATGGGGAAAATAATATATAGTCAGTCAATTTCAAAACGGTAAACCGTTTTGAAACCGTGGGCTTTGCCCACGGGCACACCAAAGGTGTGCGACTGACTATGCAACAAGGTCAACGCCGCCTTTGGCGGCGCGCGGCGTATGCCGCGTCTTAAAAACAGTAAACTGTTTTTAAGTTGACCGGTTATAATAATCCAGAAAGGCGTTTTACCGATGAATAATATGACTTCAAGGGAGCGGGCGATTGCCGTTTACGATTTCCGCGTTACCGACCGTCCCTGCATTGATTTAATGGAAGGCACGGTTTGGCAGGAGCTTGCGGAGGATTTTGCCGCAAACTTTTCGCTGTGCGATGCAGAAGCCATTCAAAAAGCGCTGGGCAGCGATTTCCGCTGGCGGGTATTCCCCAGTATCATCGACCCTTTTGATGGGTCTGTACAGCTTTCCCCTTTAAACAAGGGCAATTACTCCGACAGCCTTGGTGTGCGCCCCCTGCAAAAAGCAAAAACCCCGGGCGATGTCCGCAGGCTTTACAGGCCCGACCCCGGCAAAACAGATATACCGGATTGGCGCGCTTTCCGTGCGGAATACCCGGACAAGGCATTGGTCTGCTGCCCGGGCTGGATGCCGAATTTCGCCGGTGCCGCCGATGATTTCGGCATGGAAACAGCGCTGGCTTTGCTTGTGGAGGCCCCTGAGGTCATAGAGGAATACATAAAAATAAAAAGCGCTTGCGCCCTTGAAATCGTGCGCAGGTGCATAAAAGCCGGGGCGGGGGAATATTGTGACTTTTTCTGGCTGGGGGACGATTTTTCCGGGGAAACCGCGATGCTGTTATCGCCCGTTATGTGGCGGGAGTTTTTCAAAGAACCGCTGCGCCTTCAGGTGCAAGAAGCCCGCGCGGCGGGGCTTAGGGTGATGTTCCATTCCTGCGGCAACGCGGCGGCGGTATACGGGGACTTCATAGAAATCGGCATAAACGCCCATTGCGGCGTGCAGACCTCCTGCCCGGGGATGAGCGCCGAGGAGCTGGCGCAAAAAATCGGCGGGCGGCTGGTAATCCACGGGGGCGTGGACGCGCAGACAACACTCGTCTGGGGGGACGAGGCTGAAGTTATTACCCAGACAAAGCGCAATATTGCGGCTTTTTCCCATTGTAATGGATATGTTGTATCCAATTCGCACCACGGCATGGCTGATATCGGCGCAAACAAGCTTGCCGCTATGTCCAAAGCCGCGGGCAGATGGATGGAATAACACTACAAATAAGGAGGCTATCTTCATGGAAAAAACAAAAAGGCATATCATGGCTATCGGCGCGCATATCGGTGATATGGAGCTTACCACCGGCATGACGCTCGCCAAAAACTTCCTGCTGGGCGGCAAGGCAACGACCGTTGCGCTGACCGCGGGGGAGCGCGGCGCGCCTCCCGGGTCCGACGACGCGGCGATTGAGGCGTTCCGCCTTAAAAACATCGCAAGCGCGGAAGAATTTGCATCAGCGATGGGCGGCAAATTCATTGACGTCGGCTACCCGGACGGCGAAGCGCCGGATAACAAAGAGCTGCGCCTGAAGCTCTGCGATATCATCCGCGAGGAAAAGCCCGATGTAATCCTCACGCATTGGGGAAACAGTATGCACGTTGACCATATAACCGCGAACAGGGCGGTTAACGATGCGATCTATTTCGCAAGCCTAAGGGGGCTTGACCGCAAATTCCCGCCCCATTCCTGCACCGGCCCGTACTACGCGGAAAACTGGGAGGACGCCCACGGCTTTGTCCCGTATGTGTATGTCGACGTGTCTGATTCTTACGAGCTTTGGGAGGGCGCGGTCAAAAAGCTTTGGCTCACGCTGAACTCCCCGTGGTTCAAATATCTGGAATATTACGATGCGCTAAGCCGTTCGCGCGGCGCTTTAATACACAAAAAACGCGCGGAATGTTACATGGTAAACCCGCATGATATGAAGCTTGTGAAGGACTGCCTCTAGCCAATTATTACATTTTTTCGTCTTTGTATACAAAATGTTCATATTTTCTTGACTTTAGGTATGCTTATGTGATATTCTATTAAAACAACCGAAATTTCATATCAGGGGCGGGGTGTGCCGAAATGGTAAGGCAAGCAAGCGCAGGGCCCGACAACATAACGCACAAAAAAAGAAAGCGCCGCTTTGGCAGCGACAACTGGGAGCTGACTATCTTAGGGCTGCCGGTGGTTGCCTGGTTTTTCCTCTTTTCCTATCTGCCCATGTTCGGTATCATAATCGCGTTTAAAAGGTACCGTCCTGTGGGGGCAAACTTTTTCGACAGCCTGTGGAAAAGCGACTGGGTGGGGTTCGAGAACTTCCTGTTCCTGTTCCGCAGCCCGGACGCGGCAATTATTTTCCGCAACACAATCCTGTACAACGCGGTATTTATCACATTGGGCATAAGCGTGGCGGTCACACTGGCGATCATGATCTCCATGCTGTATTCCCAGGTACTGGCGAAGGTTACGCAGACGATGATATTCCTGCCGCACTTTTTGTCCTGGGTCGTCGTCGGTTATTTTGTGTTCTCCTTCCTCAGCACCGACCGCGGGCTGGTAAACAACCTGCTTATTTCTATGGGGCGGCAGCCCGTGCAGTGGTACATAGATACTGCCCCATGGCCCTACTTCCTTATCTTTATCAATTTATGGAAGGGCATGGGCTACAGCATGGTGGTGTACCTTGCCAGCATTGCCGGGATCGATATCAGCCTTTACGAAGCCGCCGCAATAGACGGCGCCAAAAAATGGCAGCAGGTAAAGCATATTACCTTGCCGATGCTCAAGCCGATTATCACCATCATGTTTATTTTGGCGGTGGGGCGCATCTTTATGTCGGACTTCGGCCTGTTCTACTTTGTCCCCAGAAACTCCGGCCCGCTGTTTAACGTAACGCAGACCGTCGATGTCTACGTTTACAACGCCCTCTTCCGCCTCAACAACATCGGCATGGCGGCGGCTTCGGGCTTTACGCAGTCTATAGCCGGGTTTATCACCATTGTCAGCGCGAACTATATTGTCCGCAAATTAACGCCCGAAAACTCATTATTCTAAAAAAGGGGGGATAATAATGACGACCCAACGGGACCGCAAGCAGATGGAAGGCTTCCACAAAAACAATCGGATACCGGTGCCTGTAAACGTAATCTTCTCCTGCGTATTTATCTTTTTGGCGGCGATATGCGTCCTTCCCCTCATCTTTGTCATCATCATCTCCCTTTCTACCGAGGAATCAATCCAGCGCATCGGCTATTCCTTTTTCCCGCAGGGGTGGACGGGTTTCGCCTATGAGTATGTTATGAACTCCAGCGAAACCGTCGGGCGCGCGTTTTTGGTTTCCATCGGCGTTACGGTAACAGGCACAATCTTCGGGCTTATGATGAATTCCAGCATGGGCTATGTGCTTTCCCGCGCATCCTTCAAGCTTAAAAAGCACTACACCATGATAATTTTTATCCCCATGCTGTTCAGCGGCGGCCTGGTTGCCTCCTACATGGTAATCACGCAGTTCCTGGGGCTTACAAACACCTACGGCGCTTTGATTTTGCCGATAGGCGTAACGCCGTTTTATATCATAATCCTGCGAACGTTTTTCCAGACCACGGTGCCGGATTCAATTATAGAATCGGTCAAGGTGGACGGCGGGAACCAGTTCCTCATCTTTTTCCGTATCGTTTTGCCGATATCCTTGCCCGCGCTGGCGACGATCGGGCTGTTCCTGTCCTTCGCGTACTGGAACGACTGGTTTATGGCGCTGCTGTATATCCGGTCCACCCATATGCAAATGTATCCCCTGCAATACGTGCTGATAAGCATCGAGCGCAACATGGACTTCCTTTTGCGCAACGCGGAGTTTTTCGGCGCTGCCATGGACGGCGGCGCAAGGCTCCCCGCCGAAGCTGTCCGCATGGCTCTGGTTGTAATTGCCGTACTGCCGATCGCCTGCTCCTATCCGTTTTTCCAGAGGTACTTTATCAGCGGTTTAACGATAGGCGCGGTGAAAGGATAAGAGTCTGTCTAACATCTTTTATACGGCGGTCTTTTGGACAAATTTGCGCCCCGTTGCGTCAAAAGCCGCAGGAATACACAGAGTATTCCTTTGCGTTTTTTCCTTGCGGTGCATCAAATTTGTTACAAAATCCCATCCGCAAAAAGATATTAAACAGACTCAAAGGCAATTTTACGATAGCTTTTGTACAACTATAATTTGGAGGTTTTATCATGAGGAAAACAAAAGCAATTTTCTTAGCGCTTTCGCTGGTGCTGGCAATCGTATTGGCAGCCTGCGGCGGCGGAAGCCAAGCACCCGCCCCGGCGGATTCCGGCGGCACAACGTCTTCCGGGACCACAAGCAGCGGCGGCACGACAACCACGGCGCCTGCTGACGACGGCGGCGACGTCCCCACCCTCATTTGGTTCATGGGCGACCCCGGCACAATCCCCCCGGACCAGGCAAGGGTTGAGGAAGTCCTCAACGAAATCAGCGTGCGCGAAGCCGGCGTAAAAATGCAGACCGTCTTCTTCGACAACGAAGGCGTGCGCCTTGCGCTCACCGCCGGTGAGCCTTGGGACATCTCCTTCACCTGCGAATGGTACAACGACTTCGCGCAGCAGGCAATCGCAGGCTACTTTGCGGACATCACCGACCTTCTGCCAACCCACGCCCCCGGCCTTTGGGATTCCATGCCCGCGGTTGTATGGGAAGGCGCGAGGATCGGCGGCAGGATCCTGGGCATCCCCGTAAAGAAGGACTATGCCGCTGAAATTTTCTGGCGTTTCGACAAAGAATTTTTCGACGACATCGGTATGCCCGCACCTCTTGGCACCCGCATGACCTTCTTTGACATTGAGCCTTACTTGGCGGCGGCAAAAGCGGCCATCGACGCGGGCAACCCGCTTGCGAAGAACACAACCCCGCTTGTTATGGCGCGCGGCGGCATCGGCGGCCTTTTGGGCAATCACGACATGATCAACCAGGACGCCATGATCGGTATCCCTTATTCCGCCGTTGGTACAGCCAATGAAAACACGATTACCTTCGTTTTGGAAAACACTGACGTAACCGACCGTCTGGACGCGCTTCACCGCTGGTTCAACGCCGGTTATATCAACCAAGACGCGCTGACCACCGAAGTTGCCCCGCAGCTCTGGTCCGTATCCTCCGGCCAAGGCTTCTACGGCGCTGACGCCATCTGGACCGGCGCAACCGGCTTCGTCAACGAAATCGTGCAGTACAGCGGCCCGTACCTGTCCACCGCCTCCATCCGCGGCGCGATGAACGCCATCAATGTAAATTCCCAGTATATTGAAGAGGCTGTAAGGTACCAGGAACTGGTCAACATGAACCAGGAATACAGGGATATCCTCCGCTACGGCATCGAAGGCGTACACTGGGACAGGACCTCTACCGGTCTGGTACAGAGAAATGACGCCGGGCGTAACGGCTACCAGCCGTGGCCCTTCTCCCAGGGCTCCTACTCCCTCAGCTCTGTTGAAGCAGCCGAAGGCGTAGAAGTTGACCCGAATATGTGGAATGTTATCTTTGAGGGATATGCTGATATCGTTGCAACCAACACAATCGGCTTCTCCTTCGACGTAACAAATGTACAGAGCGAAATCGCCGCTGTCCTCGCAGTAAAAGAAAAATACTGGAGAGGGCTTGCGACAGGCACGCTCAGCCCTGCCGACACCGTCCCGCAGTATATCTCCGAGGCGGAATCCGCAGGCATCCGCAGGATCGTCGAAGAGGCGCAGTCACAATTTGACGCGTTCCTCGCCGGCAGATAATTACTGTGTAAATTATCGGCTACTAAAAAAGCCCTGCCCCGTTTTCACGGGGCAGGGCTTTTAGTTGTTAGAAAATAGGAATTAGGAATTAGTAAGGGAAGAAAATTATCGCTTCGTCCTTTTCCTAAAACCTATAACCTAAAACCTTATTCCTGCCGAAGGCAAAACACCAAAACACCCGGCTTCAAAGCGTAACCGCTTTGAAGCCACCCTCTTTAAAAAAGAGGGTAAAGCTACAACAAGATTTATTCTTTCATATGAAAATCGCAAAGCAACCGTAGGACGTACCCTCTTTTTTAAAGAGGGTAAAGCTACAATAAGATTTTTTCTTTCACATAAAAAGCACAAAGCAACCGTAGGACGTACCCTCTTTTTTAAAGAGGGTGGCGCGGAGCGATTTATCGCTTCGTGACGGGTGTTTTCAATTACGCATTATCCCCGCACAGCCTCTTATACATCGCAATATACTCCGCCGCCGACCTTCCCCAGCTGAAATCGCATTCCATCGCGGTTTTTATATGGCTGTCCCATTTGTCTTTATCCCAGAAATCGTCGTTGGCGCGCCCGATTGCGTCCAGCATATCATACGCGTTGTATGACTGGAAATTGTAGCCGTTGCCGAATTCCCCGCCGAAATCGTTGATTGTATCATGCAGCCCGCCCGTGGCGCGGACAATCGGGATGCTGCCATATCTCAGCGCGATCATCTGCGAAAGGCCGCATGGCTCGCTTTTGCTGGGCATCAGGAAAACATCGGACCCGGCGTATATCTTGCGCGCCAGCGGTTCGCTGAACGCAAGGTTCACGCTGACACGGCCGGGATACAGCAAAACTGCTTCCTTGAAAAACTTCTCAAACTGCCATTCGCCCGTACCGAGAAGCACAAACTGCACGTCCAGCTCCATGATTTTCTGGAAAGCCTCGCGCACTAAATCCAGGCCCTTATGGCCGGCAAGGCGCGTCACCATCCCGATGACCATGGCCTCGTCCCTGTCCTCCAGCCCCAGTGCGAGCTGTAGGTCTTTTTTATTCGCAAGCTTCCCCCTTCGCTCCGAGGATGAAAAATTGCGTGTGATGTTTGTGTCGGAGGCAGGGTTGTAGTCCGCAAAATCAATCCCGTTGAGTATCCCGCCGAGCTTGTGTGCGTGATCGCGTATCAGCCCGTCAAGCCCATGCGCAAACCACGGGTCCATCAGCTCGCGGGCATAAGTCGGGCTTACTGTTGTGAGCGCGTCACACTGCGTAATCGCACCCTTCATGTAGTTTGTGTCGCCGTCAAGCTCAACAACCGCGCCCGCCTGTGACGGCAATCCGGCTACATCAAACCGCACGCCGCTTTCATACGCGCCCTGGTACTGTATGTTGTGGATGGTAAAAACCGTGCGGATATCCCTGTAGGTTTCTAAATGGCGGTAGAATACATTTAAGTATGGCGGGACAAGGGCGGTCTGCCAGTCATTGCAATGGATGATTTCCGGCTTGAAGTCAATATGCCCCAGCATTTCCAGCACCGCTTTGGAGAAGAAGGCAAAGCGCTCGGCGTCGTCAAAAAAGCCGTACAGGCCCCGCCGCTTGAAGTAATACTCATTGTCTAAAAAGTAATGCTTCACGCCCTGGTAGGTGTACTCAAACACGCCGCAATACTGGTTTCTCCAGCCCAGCGGCACGTTTATCGCCGTGACAAACTTCATTTCCTGCCTGAAACGGTCGGGGATATCCGCGTACAGCGGCATAACCACGCGGCAGGCGTGTTTGCGCCCCCGCACGGCCTTGGTAAGGGAACCGGCAACATCAGCCAGCCCCCCCGATTTTATGAAGGGCACGGCCTCGCTCGCGGCAAATAGTATTTTCATTTGACAAAACCCCAAACAGCTTTAATATTGATGTTTTTATTATACACTTGCGCCCTTGCTTATATAGACGGGATATGTCGAAAACCCTGCGACCTTTCGGTTTTCAGCGATAGTTACATCCTTGTCGGTGATGACGTGTTCGAGATTTGACCCCGCGCCTATCTGCGTCCCCTGCATTACTATGCAGCCCTTCAGCTTCGCGCCTTTTTCCACCTTCACGCCGCGGAACAGTACGCAGTCCTCAACCTCCCCCTCAATTATACAGCCGTCGCCCAAAAGGGAGTTGGAAATTTTCGCGTCAAGCCCGTAGCGCACAGGGGCGGTGTCCCTTATCTTTGTGTAGACAGGGCGGGATTGCGGGAATAGAGACCGCCGCGCATCGGTGCCGAGCAGGTCCATATTTGTTTTATAATAGCCCCTCATGCTGTCGAAACGCCCGGCGTAGCCCGTGAATTCATACGCGTGGATATCGTGCTTGCCGACATTCGCCTGAAGGATATCGCGGTTGAAGGACATCCGGTTGCGGGAATAGCAGTCGCCCGCCACACGCTCCAAGAACCTTTTGGACATTACAAAGACGTTCAGGTAAACATTCTGCTCTCCCACGATTTTGGGATGTATGAGCATATCCACCACGTTGCTTCCCTGCCCGAGCAAAAAGGTGCTGACATCGCCGCCCTTTTCCCCGCTGACCTCCATTTTTTTGTACATTACGGATATCTCCGCGCCGCTTTTTATATGGCTTGCGATGAAATCCGCAAAGTCGGGGTTGTATACATAATCGCAGTCCGCGCCCAGCACATATTCCGCGCTGGTCGAGCGGATATATCCCATAACGCCCGCCAGCGCCTCCACGCGGTTTTGGTACATACCCATGGAGCTTAAACTGCCGAACGGCGGCAAAATCACCAGCCCGCCGCGTTTGCGGGAAAGGTCCCACTCTCGCCCGGTGCCTAAATGGTCCATCAGCGAAAGATAATTGGTCTTGGTTATAACCCCGGCCTCCTCCGCGCCGGCATTTGCCATGGATGACAGCACAAAGTCGATTAGCCTGTACCGCCCGCCTACGGGTACGGAACCCATGCAGCGGTGCTGTGTAAGCTCGCTGACCATATGGTCGTGCATATCGGAAAAAATTATCCCCAGTGTGTTTTTCATAGCTGCGCCCCCCCCTCGCCGTTTGCATCCGGTGCTGTGTCCGGGATATCGGCTTCTATCATCGCCTTTGCCGGGACAAACGCGCCCGCCCCGACATAAACGCCGTCCGCAACGACGGAAACGCCCCAGTTTTCAATATCCGGCATATTTTCCGGGCGCTGGCCTACAACCGCGCCCGCCCCTACAACGCAGTTTTCCGCCACGATGGCATACTGCACAACCGCCCCGGATTTTACCACTGTGCCCGGCATGATGATAGAATCCAGCACCTTCGCGCCCTCCTCCACCGTAACCCCCGGGAACAGCACGGAGAAATCGACCTCGCCGTCCACCTCCACGCCCTCGGATACAATCGAGTTTTGTACAAAGGCGTTTTTGCCTATGTACTGCGGCGGGCGGCCGGGGTTGCGGGCATATATCTTCCAGTCGGAATCAGTCAGGTCCAGCGGGACAGACGGGTCGAGCAGATCCATGTTCGCCTCCCACAGGCTGTCGATCGTGCCTACATCCTTCCAATAGCCGTCGAAGGTATACGCGAACAGCCGCTTGCCGTTTTCCAGCAAGGAGGGGATGATGTTCTTGCCGAAATCGTTGACGGAATCGGGGTTTTTCGCATCGTCCGTCAAAAATTTACGCAGCACGTCGGTTTTGAATAGATAATTGCCCATCGAAGCCAGCAGGCTTTTCGGCTCCGCGGGCTTTTCCTCAAATTCATAGACACTGCCGTCGGCGTTGGTGTTCATAATGCCAAAGCGCGAGGCCTCCTCCCTTGGCACCTCAAGCACGTCGATGGTTACATCGGCGTTTTTTTCTATGTGATATTCCAGCATTTTGCTGTAGTCCTGCTTGTAGATATTGTCCCCGCCTAAAATAAGGACATAATCCGGGTTGTAGCGGTCGATGAAGTTCATATTCTGGTATACGGCGTTGGCGCTGCCCGAATACCAGTCCGAACCCGCGCTTGTCTGGTAAGGCGGCAGGACGAACACGCCGCCGCCCATCCTGTCCAGGTCCCAGGGCTGGCCGTTTCCTATATACTCATTCAAAATCAGCGGCTGGTACTGTGTAAGCACGCCGACGGTGTCAATGCCGGAGTTGACGCAGTTGGAAAGGGGAAAGTCGATAATCCTGTACTTTCCGCCGAAGGGCACGGCAGGTTTTGCCAGGCTGCGGGTAAGGCAGTACAGCCTGGAACCTTGCCCGCCCGCCAAAATCATGGCTATCAGTTTTTTTTGTTTGGTCATTGGGACAGCTCCTTACTTTTTTAAGTTCCGGGTTGCGGTTTTCGCGCGTTTTTTCTTTTCCGGGGCAAGCCATATGCAGGACATTGCCGGGACCTCTACAACAATAGAAGCTTGAAGCTCGTGGCTCGGGATATTTTCCCTTTTGATAATGCCCGTGTTCCCTTCTCCCGTGCCGCCGAAGCGTTCTTCACAGGAGCTTAGTATCTGCCTGTAATCGCCGCTCCCCGCGACGCCGAACCTGTAGCCGTGCCGCGTGACATTGGAGAAGTTGCACATTACGATGATCTCGCTGCCTTTTTCGTCCATGCGCCGGAAGACGATGACATTCTGCCCGTTGTCATCCGCGACAATCCAATTGAACCCTTCCCAGGAGTCTTCAATGCGCCATAAACAGGGGTTATCCAAGTAAAACCGGTTTACTGTTTTTACATATTCGTGCATTAGGCGGTGGTCGTCGTATTCCAGCAGCAGCCAGTCCAGCTCTTTGCTGTAGTCCCATTCGATGACCTGGGCAAACTCCGTACCCATAAAGGTAAGCTTTTTGCCGGGATGGGACATCATGTACCCAAGGAACGCCCGCATCCCCGCGAATTTTTGTCCCCTGCTGCCCGGCATCTTGTTCCAGAGCGAGCATTTGCCGTGTACAACCTCATCGTGGGAAATCGGCAGCATATAGTTTTCGCTGAACGCGTAGAACATCGAGAAGGTCAGCTTATCGTGGTTGTACGCGCGGTAGATTGGGTCCAGGGAGTTGTAGTGCAGCATATCGTTCATCCAGCCCATGTTCCATTTGAAGTTGAAGCCCAGCCCGCCCATATACGGCGGCTTTGTGACCATCGGCCAGGAGGTGGATTCCTCCGCGATCATCAGCGCGCCGGGGAAGGCCGGCAGCACCGCGGAATTTAGCTGCTTTAGAAATTCCGCGGCCTCCAGGTTGCCGTTGCCGCCGTAGATATTCGGGCGCCATTCGCCGTTTTGGCGGTCATAATCCAAGTAAAGCATCGACGCCACGGCATCCAGGCGTATGCCGTCGATATGGTACATCTCAAACCAGAACATCGCGCTTGAGATTAAAAACGATCGTACCTGCGGCTTACCGTAATCAAAAACCCGCGTGCCCCAATTTTTATGGTCGGCCTTCAAGGGGTCGGCGTATTCGTAGCAGGCGCCGCCGTCGTATTCAAACAAGCCGTGTTCATCACGCGGGAAATGCGCCGGCACCCAATCCAAAATAACCCCGATCCCCGCCTTGTGCATTTTGTTCACAAACCCCATGAAGTCATGCGGCGGGCCGTAACGCGAGGTCGGCGCGAAATATCCCGTGACCTGGTATCCCCAGGAGCCGTCGTAGGGATATTCGGTGATCGGCATAAGCTCCACATGGGTGTATCCCATCTCTTTTAAGTACGGCGCCAATTCATCGGCAATTTTGCTGTAGCTGAACGGGTTGCCGTCGGCGTATTTTTTCCATGAGCCGAGGTGGATCTCGTAGACATTCATCGGGCGGCTGAAGTGGTCTGTTTTTGCGCGCCTGTCCATCCACCGCTTATCCGCCCACTTAAAGCCGGAAATATCCAGAACCTTTGACGCGTTCGAGGGCGGCGTTTCACAGTGCAGGGCGTATGGGTCGGATTTCATCGCGGTCCTGCCGTTTTGGGCTTCCACGCTGTATTTATATGCCTCATAACTTTTAATTCCGGGCAAAAAACATTCCCACACGCCCGAGGGCCCGGCGCGCTTCATGGGGGATTTTTCGCGGTCCCAGCCGTTGAAGCCCCCTACAACGGACACGCTTTTGGCATTGGGCGCCCATGTGCGGAACACTGTCCCCCGGGTGCCTTTTTTTACGTCAGAATGGGAACCGAGGTACTCCCACATACGATAGCCCTTGCCATCCGCAAATGCTTTCAGCACACCGGCAGCCGATACAGACGCCATGATAAACCACCCCAAACCGGCATATACTTTTTTCCATTTATATAATAACAATTTTTCCCGAAATTTACAAGTGATTTCTATAATATTCATAAAAAATAACATAGACAAATGTGGCCGTTTGTCTATGTTACACATATTTAAGGTGGCTTAGCGCCAAAAAACTAAGCTTTCCATATCAACTGCTTCATATAGGGAAACCGTTGCCTGTTTCGCGAGCATAACCCTGCCGGGCAGAAAGCCGCGTAAATAGCTTATCTCCCGCACCCACGCGTCAAAAAACGACAGCGAAAAATCTCCGCGCTGCCCCATCAGTGATACGCTCACGCCGTAATTGTCAATCGGGCCGATTTCAAGCATCGGCTCAAACCTGCCCGGCATATAGTTATCGGCGCTTAGGTCAACAAGCGCAAACCCCGCCAAAAGGGCAAGCGCGACCGCGCCTATACTAAACGCGCAGATAAAGTAGTAAAGCTTCTTTTTCATTCCATAATTATTCCCAATATAACCCAAAATATTCTACAACAGATTTAGCCGAACAGCCCGGAAAATATCCCGCCCCTTCTTGCCGGGCGGTGGTCGCGAAGCTCGGGGCGCATATTCACTAAAATAGTGTCCTCCCCGATGACCTCAATATCGCACCAATGGATAATAATGTCCTCCTCCCTCAGGAAAAGGCCGAACAGCCTTGCGCGCCCGTAAATCACCAGGGACACCACCATAGCGGTCACGGTGTCTATTTCAACATCGCACACGCTCCCAAGGCAGGAGCCGTCGCGCACGTTTATAACTTCTTTATACCGCAGATCCTGCATCCTGCATACCATATTCATCACCCATAATATAATATGACAGGAAATCGCGCAAAAGAACAAAGCGGCGCGGCGCAGCCGCGCAGGATTGAGGTTTTAGGTTATAGGTTTTAGGAAAAGGAAGAAGCTAAAAGATTCGTCCTTTTCCTGAAACCTAAATCCTAAACCCTGCGGCGCTATGTGCCACCATCCACCCCTCCAAGGAAGGCAATGAGCTACAAAGGCAAGTAGGCACAAAACCAAAACAGGGAGCGACACCGGAAGCGCCCGCGCACGTAATAACAGCGGAAAAAGTCTTTGATTTCTTTTATTCCTAATACCTTTTTTCGCGTTCTAGCCCTGGAGCTTGGCTCGGCTGAGCGATTGGGCGGATTATAGAACTATGCACATGACGTGCGCGATGAAAGGCACAAAGCAATGAGATTTGTCGGAGCGGGGGTTCGGGGTCTCCCCGGTGTGTTTTGTTTCTTTTGCACAAGCAAAAGAAAAGCCTCCGCGGCTTGAGCGGTTGGGCTGTGCAAAACAAAAACGAGAAGCAAGCATATCGTAGGCACGTATGCAATTTGTATCATTACAATGACGGTCGGGCATGGAAGCCCGACCCTACACAAAAAATGTTGATTGTTTGGTAATTTCGGGACGCCCGGTGTGCGTCCCCTACATCGCAACCCTTAAGTTGACGACATTTGCTACAACCCAATCCTCTCCATCCGCCTGTCAATCTTGGTTGGGGACAGAAGCCGGGTTTTCTGCGTAAACACAGCTTCGCTTTTAAGCTCCGCGCCCGGCGGCAAAAGCTTTGCCATTACAACAAAACGGTAGTCATTCGGGGCGGGGAGCGCGGGTATGTCCCAGGTAGAATATGTGCAAGTGGACAGTGTTATAACTTTATCGTCCGGCGAAATTTTCACGCCGTAGTCGTAATAAGACAAATCGTAAATCACATCCAGCGTTTTAAGGAACCTGTCATCGGAAGGGTCGGGGGTTATGTAGGGGAAACGGGTCGTAGCGTCGTACACCGCGAAAACTTCCCAGACCATAACCTCCCTTGCGGTTGAGAAAAATATGTATGGCGTCACCTTTGCAAATTCCGGGTCCCTAAAGCGCTTAATGGATACAAACGGCCCGCCGCCCGGGTCGCCGGGGTTATCTGTCCAGCTATGGCCGTAAATTGTAATATTGCGCGAAAGCTCATGCCTGCGCCCCCCTCCTATCTGTACGCGGAAATCGGTGCAGGGCACGCCGTCCCTTTCGGCTGCGCGGTAATAATCGGTATTCAGATAAAACGTATTGTCCTGCATATCGGGCGGGTTTTGCAGCACGGCGCGGTCAATCCCCGTACCCGGCACCGTGAGCCATCCGGCAGTGTCCGGGTTCAATCTGCGCGCCCTTCTTGCGTAGGCGGCCCTGTCCGGCACGGTATCGGACATTGAAAGCCCGTCTTCCTCCCGGCTGTCTTGAGAAGACGAGGCAAAAGCCCCATACTGCGGCACACACGCCATAAAGACGGCAAGGCAGATCGCGAGTGCCCCGGAAAGCTTGCGGATAACCGGCATGACGCCCCTCCCATACATTGGGTGATTACGGATAGGATACCATAATTCCCGTTAATTGTCAATTCATATGCGGCGTTTCTATATATTGCCAGCGGCGGCGCGGAGCGCCGCGCCGCAGGATTTAGGATTTAGGTTATAGGTTTTAGGGGAAGGACGGTGCGGCAAGTTCCTTCCCTTCCTAAAACCTAAAACCTTAATCCTGCGCGTAGCGCAAAACACCCGTTCCACTCTCTTTAAAAAAGAGGGTAAAGCTTGGACAAGATTTATTCTTTACATTAAAAAAGCGCAAAACAACCGTAGGACGTACCCTCTTTTTTAAAGAGGGTGGCTTCAAAGCGGCTTGTCGCTTTGAAGACGGGTGTTTTGCCTTCGGCAGATTTTAGGTTTCAGGAAATAAAGATTCAGGTAAAGGACGAATTTTGTCGTCTCTTACTAATCTCTATCCGGTACCTCATCCCCCTTCCCGGCATATCTTGTATTATACGGTTTTTCCGTATAAAGACATAAGAAAAGAGGATATGTTAATGTTTGATGAAGGTTTAACTTGCACCGTTGGCGGCGAAGGCTGCAATTGCGGGTGTATGCCATGCTGCTGCCGCGGGCCGAAAGGCCCTCCCGGACCGAAAGGGTCTCCCGGGCATCCCGGGCCTAAAGGAGAACGCGGCCCTCAGGGGCATCAGGGCGTTATGGGGCCAATCGGACAAAAGGGTGAGCGCGGTCCGCAGGGGAATCAAGGTTTGCGGGGCGAACGCGGCGAGCGCGGCGAAAAGGGCGAACAAGGCGAACGCGGTGAGCGCGGGGAACGCGGCGAGCGCGGTTTGCAAGGCCAGCCCGGACCACGCGGGTTCCAAGGATTTCCGGGGATACCGGGGCCACGCGGCCCGCAAGGCCTCACCGGACCACGCGGTGAGCGCGGTGAAACGGGCGAGCGCGGAGAACGCGGCGAAACAGGCGAGCGCGGTGAAAGAGGCGAGCGCGGCGAAACGGGCGAACGTGGTGAAACAGGCGAGCGCGGTGAAACAGGCGAGCGCGGCGAAACAGGCGAACGCGGAGAAACGGGCGAACGCGGAGAACGCGGCGAGCGCGGTGAAACGGGCGAGCGTGGTGAAAGAGGCGAGCGCGGTGAACGCGGCGAACGCGGTGAACGTGGTGAAACGGGCGAACGCGGTGAACGTGGTGAAACGGGCGAGCGTGGCGAACGCGGCGAACGCGGGCTTCAAGGCATACAAGGGGAGCGCGGTATTCCGGGCGAAAACGGCGAGCGCGGCGAAAGAGGCGAGCGAGGCGAAACGGGCGAGCGCGGTGAGCGCGGCGAAACAGGCGAACGTGGTGAACGTGGCGAGCGCGGAGAACGCGGTGAGCGCGGCGAACAGGGGCCTCCCGGTGTTTGTGAATGTGAAGATAATTCACAGGGCGAACAGCTTGCCAACGGCGGCTTTGAATTTTGGTCGGGCAGTCTCCCCTCACATTGGACTATAGTTGACCCCGGGCTTGTCAATCAGCAGCATGAACACGGCCAGGTGCATTCCGGGCGTTACTCGGTAAACCTGCTCGACGAAGCTGTTATTTATCAGACTGTCGATGTTATCCCCGGGCGGTTTTATGAGCTTTCTTTCTTTGCGCACGGCGAAGGTTCGCGGGTAGGATACACAGCCCAAGTAATCTTTATAACGCCTTTTGGGGAAACAATCGGCGCGGAAATACACGTAAGGCCGTATGACCTTCCCGGCGAAGGCAGGGCGTTCGGCTATTACAAGGTGATCACGGCCGCCGCCCCGGAAGAAGCAACCGCCGCGGAAATAAGGTTCCGGGTCCACAACAGCAGCGGCAGGTCGATGGATCTGGACGATGTGTCGTTTACCGCAAGATAACGGTTTTACTGCATATTCTTTCAAATATGCAAAAAAGCGCGGCCGCTGCCGCGCTTTTTTGTGTATTACGCGGTGATGACAAACCCTATATACGGCCTTCGGCAGGATTAAGGTTTTAGGATTCAGGTTTTAGGAAGGGACGAATTTTGTCGTACCGTCCTTTACCTAAAACCTATATCCTCAATCCTAAAACCTGCGGCGCTCTGCGCCGCCGCTGCCGCGCTTTTTTGTTTGCACTTTGGCGGGGTTTGCTGTATAATATAACCGGACAGATTATTTGCAATAGGGGGAACAGCGGTGGCAGAGGTTAACAGGGATATGCTTTCCAATATTGAGGTTTCGGCGTTTTGCGCACAAATCGCTATGGTTATGAGGGCCGGCATCCCGGTCAGCGAGGGCGTCGCAATAATGGCGGAGGATGTACGTACCCCGCATGGCAAACTGATGCTGGAGGGGATCGCCGCCGAATTAGAAACCGGCAGCCCCTTTTATATGGCGCTGAAGGCTGCGGGCAGCTTCCCCCGCTATGTCGTGGACATGACGGAGATCGGCGAAAAAACCGGCAAGCTCGATGATGTAATGAACTCCCTGGGCGCTTATTATGAGCGCGAGGAGGCCGTATCAAAAAATATCCGCAATGCAATTACTTACCCCATGGTAATGGTGGCGATGATGCTTGTAGTAATAACCGTGCTGATAGTAAACGTGCTGCCCGTGTTCAATGAGGTTTTTATACAGCTCGGCAGTGAGATGAGCGAATTTTCCGTGGGGATGATGGAGGCGGGGCAGGTAATCGCGCGCTATTCCTATGTGTTTGTGGGGATATTGGCGCTGATTTTTGCGGGCATACTCGCGCTTAAATATACGAAAGCCGGGGCAGGGCTTTGGAGGCGCTTCAAGCTCAGCTTCTTTGTCACAAAAAAGCCGATGGAAAAGCTGGCGGCGGGGCGCTTTGCCTCAGTTATGGCAATGACGCTTTCAAGCGGGCTGGATGTCGACCAAAGCCTTGATATGGCGCAGCAGCTCGTCGACAATCCCGGCATCGCGGAAAAAATAAGCAAGTGCCGCGGGCTTATGGCCGCGGGCAGCAGTTTTTCCACCGCAATTGTGGATGTGGGGCTGTTCTCCGGCATCTATGCCAGAATGATCTCGGTCGGATTTAAAACAGGCTCCGTGGACACGGTCATGACACGCATCGCCGAAATGTTCGACGAAGAGGTGCAAACACGTATCGGCAATACAATCGCCGTGCTGGAGCCTACTTTAGTGGCTGTGCTGTCTGTAATTATGGGCACGATTTTACTTTCCGTCATGGCGCCGCTTATGGGGATTATGACGTCGATTGGATGAAGGCGGCCTTCGGCAGGATTTAGGTTTTAGGATTGAGGATTTAGGAAGGGAAGAAACTAAAAGATTCGTCCTTTTCCTAAATCCTATAACCTAAATCCTAAAACCTGCCGAAGGCAAAACACCCGTCACAAAGCCGAATAAATTCGACTTTGCGCCACCCTCTTTAAAAAAGAGGGTAAGGCTACAGCAAGATTTATTCTTTCATATAAAAGTACAAAGCAACCGTAGGGCGTACCCTCTTTTTTAAAGAGGGTGGCATCACTGCGAGTGGTCGCAGTGATGACGGGTGTTTTGTAGGGCGCGGCCACCGGGCACGCCGAAAATTGCGCGAAATCCGAGTGTGCGTCCCCTACAGCGCATTATGCTCCAACTGAGAAATGAGGTGCGGCATTGTTTAAACGCAACCGGTTCACCAAACGCGGCAGGGATTTTTTCATCCTGCGGGACATAATTTTCCCTGCGGCGCTGGTATTGGCGGCTGTTATTCTGCTGGTATACGGCATGGAGGCTTTGGGCAAGCGCACAGAGGCCGAGCGCCTGGAATCCGCGCGCAGTGCTGTCATCCGCGCCGCCGTGCAGTGCTACGCCTTGGAAGGGCGCTACCCGCTGAGCATTTCATATCTTACGGAAAACTACGGCCTCAGCGTTGATACGGACAAATTTGTGGTGCATTACCAGGCGTTTGCCTCCAATATAATGCCCGATATAGATGTCTACCCCATCGGCATGGACCACGGGCAGATGGACGATGATTGGGACGATTGGGATTGGGGTTAAGGCCATGTTGAATAGAAAGCCCGGCGGGAGGATAATGTGAATAAAAATAAGCTTTTAGAAAAAATATATAATAACTATAAAAACGTAAGATTTCATGAGTTTATTACTCTTGTTGAGGCGTTTGGGTTTGTTTTGGTACGCAAAAAGGGCAGCCATTCGATTTATAAAAATTATGAAATAAACAGGCATATAAATCTACAGCCCAAAAATGGTTTAGCAAAACCTTATCAAATAAAGCAATTCTTTGAAATAGTGCAAAACTATAATTTAGATTTGGAGGATTGAAGAAATGAAAGACTATCATATAAACATATTTTACAGCGAAGATGACGAATGTTATGTAGCGGATATACCCGATTTGCAATATTGCTCGGCTTTCGGAGATACCCCTGAAGAAGCGGCAAGGGAAATAATGATTGCGAAAGAATTATGGCTTGACGAGGCTAGGGAAAGCGGTACGGAAATCCCTAAACCGTTATATACACCGATTATCTATAAATTCGGAGGCCGCGCCAATGCGTGAACCAAAATCCCATTTAACCGATGTGCTGTTTGTGCTTGCGCTGTTTACGGTGTTTATCATAACGGCTTTGATTGTCGCGCTGATGGGCGCGGAGGTCTACAGCGGCACGGTGCGCAGTATGAACCGCAATTTCGGCACGCAGACATCGCTGACATATGTATCCACTAAAATCCGCCAGTCCGATGAGAGCGGCGGCGTGTACTTGGATGAGCTTGGCGGCGTGCCCGTCCTCGTGCTGGAACAAGAAATCGAGGGCGAAACCTTTCAGACGCTGATCTACCACTACGACGGCTGGCTGCGGGAAACTTTTATCCTAAAGGGCATGGATGCCGACCTTCAGTTCGGCGTGCCGATTATGCAGGCGGACGGCTTTTCTGTAACCGCAGAGGGCGGGAATCTGCTGCGTATTACCTGTACAGCCGCGGACGGCATCGGCGTTTCGGCGCTTATTTCTACAAGGACGGGGGCTGTAGAGTGAAAAATTCTTCTAAATCCGGCCTTTTCCTGATTGAGATGATCATCGCGATCGCGTTTTTCTCCCTTGCCGCCGCGATTTGCACCGGCCTGTTTGTCAGCGCGCGTGTTATAAGCAGGGATACTTACGCCGCGAATATGGCTACGCTTACGGCGCAGTCTGTGGCTGAGGTTTTTAAGGCAACGGGCGGCTCCGGTGAAAAAACAGCGGCTTATTTTTCTACGTCTGTAAACGGCGGCGAGTTCATCATAGCCTTTGACAATGATTGGGCTATAATCGAAGAAGCGTACACAGACGTTGGCTATGTAGTTCGCGTGACAATAGACGAATCCTCCGCGCTGAAACAGGCAAAAATTGACGTTGCCCGCCGCAGTGATTTAAATAAGCTGTATAACGGTTACATGGGCATATTCAGCCTGGAGGTCAAGTATTACGGCGGGGGTGGCGGCATTGAAGCATAAACAGGCGGGCATCAGGCTTGGCGTAGGCGGGTCGTCCATTTTAGTGATTTTCGTAATCCTCACGCTGACGACCTTCGCGGCGCTCTCTCTTGTTTCCGCGCGGGCGGACAGCAATTTAAGCCAAAAGGCGATGGCGGCGTCCAAGCAGTTTTACGCGGCGGATTCAAGGGCGGAGGAGATTTTGGCGCAGCTCGGCGCGGCGGTTGCGGACATCCCGCAAGGCAACGGCTTTATCACGGGGGCGCAAAACGCCGTATTGCAGGCAGGGCTTCCCGAAATCACAGAGGTAACGGCACTCGATGGCCGCCTTCTGGTATATTATACTGTAAGTATTAACGAGATACAGGAGCTTCGCGCGGTAATTGAAATCACTCCCGGGAAAATCGCGCGCAGCTCATGGAAAGTCGTAACCGACCCCGGCGAAGAGGTGCAGGATGGGCTGAATGTTTGGATTGAGGATGATTGGGATTGGGATTGGGATTAGTATAAGCTTTGCAGTTGGCGAAGCGCCGGATTGTTTATAATACGATTTCATCTTCGGTTAATTTTCACCGCTCATGCCGCGGGGGCAGTTACTTTGCAACGCGGCAAAGTAACCAAAACGCGCCGGGGAGACCCCGGACCCCCATTTCGACAAGCCGCATAGCCTTGTACTCTTCATCGCGCACGTCATATGCTA
>WRLS01000011.1 GCA_009776345.1 Oscillospiraceae bacterium
TTTATCGGCATCCTTGCAAAGCTCCCTGCGGCGCTCTTCCGTAGGCTGCGGGAATACCATGCGGATTACGTTGCCGTCGTTGTTTGGGTTTATGCCTATTTCGGATTTTTGGATCGCCCTTTCAATCCCGCGCAGGATGCTCTTGTCGTAGGGCTGGATCATCAGGATCCGCGCCTCTGCCACGGAAACGGACGCGATTTGCTGAATAGGCGTAGGCGTGCCGTAATAATCCACCATGACCTTGTCCAGCACCGCAGGGTTCGCCCTGCCCGCACGTATCCCCGCCAGCTCGCTTTGCAGCGCGGCGATTGTCTTGCCCATCTTTTCCTCGACTAATTTTACTTCGGGTTCCATTTACAAATCCTCCTTAACGATTGTTCCGATGCGCTCACCTTTTACGGCACGCACGATATTCATTGGGTCACTTAGGTTGAACACGAGAATCGGGAGATTGTTGTCGCGGCAAAGTGACGCCGCCGCCGCGTCCATTACCTTTAGGCCATCGGCGAGTATCTGCGTGTAGGATACCTGCCCAAAGAGCTTTGCGCCGCTTTCCTTGGGGTCCCTGTCATAAACGCCGTCGGTGTTTGTGGCCTTTAGGAAAATATCGGCGTCTATTTCAGCGGCGCGCAGTGCCGCCGCAGTGTCCGTGGTAAAGAAAGGGTTGCCCGTACCGCACCCGAAGATGACGACGCGGTTTTTTTCAAGGTGCCGGACAGCGCGGCTTCTAATATACGGCTCCGCGATCTGCTGCATCGCAATCGCGGTCTGCACTCTCACATCCACGCCCAGGGCCTCCAGCGCGTCCGCCAGCGCCAGCGAGTTCATGGCGGTCGCCAGCATACCGATATGGTCGGCGCGCGTGCGGTCCATGTCGCCGCTCGAACGCCCCCGCCAGAAGTTCCCGCCGCCTACCACGATGCCGGTTTGTACGCCAAGCTCCGTGCAGTGCTTGATGCTCTCGCAGATTTTAAGCACGAAATCATAATCCAAGCCTGTTTTTTTGGCGCCCGCAAGGGCTTCGCCGCTAAGCTTGAGCAGGACACGCTTGTATGCCGGTGACATCCGCAACCCTCCCGCAGCTAAAATATAAAATTATATCGTATTGGTACTATTTTACATGATCTTGTGTGCAATGTCAAAGGGGGGGCGCGCTTTGTTTACAATATTTTGACAATTGGGCAATTAGCATTTGACTTTATTTTACCGCGGGGATATACTTTTAGATGAGGCTTGTTACATAATTAAGCCGCGCCCCCTCATATATTTATGGGTAGAGGGGGGATCGCGTTGCGGTATGGTGTGTACAGGCTCAAAAAATGGGCAGCCTTGGCTGTTTGTATCGCCTTATTTTTTATTATATCTGTGGCTGTCAATACGGCAGGGGCGGTACCCGCGGCGTCACAGGCAGGGCGGCAGATCCCGATATACTCCGTTGAAACGCAGGAGATGAAGGTTTCGCTGGGTTTCAACTGTGCCTGGGACAATGCCGATATCCCCGAATTGATCGCCATTTTAGAGGAACACGGCGTGAAGGCGACATTTTTCATCTCAGGCGGCTGGTGCGAAAAGTATCCGGAATCCGTGAGGGCGCTAAGCGGCGCGGGGCATGAGATAGGGAGCCACTCGAACACACACGCCGACCTTGCGAAGCTTGGCAAAAAGGCAATAATCGAGGAGATTGTACTTTGCAACGAAAAAATCAAAGCGGCGACAGGCGCGTCCCCCACGCTATTCCGTATGCCGTCAGGCTCTTATAACAAGCTTGTCATCGAAACCCTGCGGGAACAGGGCATGATACCGATACAGTGGGATATCGACACTGTGGACTACAAAGACCCGCCCCCCGAGGAAATGCGCGCGAATATAAGAAAGAACCTGCGCAAAGGCTCAATCATCCTGCTGCACAGCGGCGCGAAAAATACGCCTGCCGCGCTTCCGGGCATACTCGCGGATATAAAAGCAGCAGGATATACAGCGGTGCCGGTGTCACAGCTGATTTTAGATGAACCGTACAGGCTGGACCACGAAGGCCGCCAGCACAGCATTGCAACCCGCTAAGAAACAGGTGAATAAATGTTTGGCTTAAAGAAAAAAAAAGAACAGCCCTTTGTCAGTGCGGTAATCGCGGCGGCAGGGGAGAGTACCCGAATGGACGGTATCGACAAACAGCTTGCCATGCTGATTGACGGTATGCCGGTTATCGCACACAGCATCCTGCAATTTCAAAACTGCCCCGGCATCTCCGAGATTATCGTGGTATGCCGCGCGGCGGACATCGCCGAATATTACCGCATTGTGCAGGATTTCGGGTTGGACAAGGTTGTAAGCGTAGTAGCCGGGGGAAAAGAAAGGCAGGATTCGGTTTCCTTGGGGATCGAAGCCTGTAGCCCCAACGCGGCGTATTACGCGATCCACGACGGCGCAAGGCCGCTGGTTACACCGGAGCTTATCGGGCAGTGCATAACAGACGCGATCGAACATGGGGCGGCGGCGCTCGGTGTGGAAGTAAAGGACACGGTAAAAACAGAAAAAGGCGGGTTTATCGCAGCTACGCTTGAGCGTTCATCGCTTAGGCTGATCCAAACGCCGCAGATTTTTGACGCCGCGCTGTACAGGCGCGCATTGGCGCAAGCAAAAAGCCACGGGCGCGTTTACACCGACGACTGCCGGCTTGTCGAACAAACAGGCGGAAAGGTGTTTATAACGCGGGGCAGCTTTGATAATATCAAGATAACAACACCGGGGGATATTATTCACGCCAACGCAATTTTGACTTACCGGGGCGGCATTGATATTTTCGGACAAGCCGAAGCAGGGGGATATTTATGAGGATTGGGCATGGCTACGACGCGCACAGGCTCACAGAAGGCAGGCGGCTGGTATTGGGCGGCGTGGAAATACCGTTCGGGAAGGGCCTGCTCGGCAACTCCGACGCGGATGTACTGGCACACGCCGTAATGGACAGCCTTCTCGGGGCGCTGGCGCTCGGGGATATCGGGGGTTATTTCCCGGACAATAACACAGACTACAAAGGCGCGGACAGCATGGTTTTACTGCGCCGCTGTTACGGTATGGTGCGGGAAAAAGGCTACAGGCTGTGTAACCTTGACGCAACGGTTATCGCGCAAAGCCCTAAGCTCGCGCCGTATATCCCGCAGATGCGCGCAAACCTCGCCGCGGCGCTGGATACACAGATAAGCGCAATCAGCGTAAAGGCTACAACGGAAGAGGGCATGGGGTTTACAGGGGCAGGGGAGGGGATATGCGCCCATTGTGTTTGCCTGTTGATTTGTGCGGATTAAAAACCTGCGGTCAATAACGCATATGCCCCCGCAAGGTTCTCCTCAAAGCTTTTGTCCGCGCGCAGGTTTGCCTCCACGCTGACTGTACCGTTGTACCCGCATTTTTTCAGCATATCGAAGAACGGGCGGACAGCTTCTTCATCGCCCGGCATGGGGTAAAGCCGTGAACCAGGCAGCGCAATATGCGTGTGCAAAAGTACATTCCTGCCTTCGTAAACCTGCGCGATTTCATCTGTAGAATGGCCGATATGATAATAATCGAAAACAAGCCCGCAGTTTGTGCGATCAATTTTCCGCACGGCGCTTACAGCTTCGCCGACCGTGGTCAGCAAATTTGTTTCCTTTGGGCTGAGATGCTCTAATGCGATTTTTATCCCATATTCACCGGCGGTTTCTGCCGCGAGTTTTGCGGCGGCGCAGAATTGGCAAAAGGCTTCATCGCGCGGAAATCCGTCAGGGACACGGCGCGAGCCGCCCGAACCCAGCACCAAAATCTCCGCGCCGATAGAAGCGAGCTTCGGCATAACAGAAGATAAATAGCCGCCGATTTCCGCCATGTCCGCTTCCGCGCCGACGATTTTCATTGTGCCGGGGAAAAGCACATTCGCGCATTTGCAAGCAATGCCGTGACGGCCAAGCGCAGACCGAACAGCCGCAATTTCGGCTTCGCTTGCGGAAGAAAGCGCCGCCGCGTTTGTTTCGACATATGTAAAGCCAGTAGACTTTACAGCCGCAAGCTTGTCCAATTCACCGGCGCGCAAAGCTTCCGCTAAATTAAGGCAAATACCGTATTGCATAACGCCGCCCGCCTTCCCTACAAATTTTTCCCCATGTTAATATGCGGGCAATGCTCGTCCATATATTGCCCGCCGAAAGCCGCATAGCCCAGCTTTTCGTAAAACTGCTTCGCCTGCATCTGCGAGCCTAAAACCGTGCGGGTGCCGCCCAGCGATTTCGCACATTCCTCCAGCTTTGCCATAAGCTTTATGCCAATGCCGCGGCCGCGGTATTTTTTAAGCACCGCGACCCTTCCGATATGATAGGTCTGCTTGTCCGAATTTTCGGGGAAAACGCGCCCCGTGGCGACAGGCTTCGCCCCGTCGAACATAACGATATGGTATGCAGACGGGTCTGTATCGTCGATTTCGATCTCAGCCGAAAATCCCTGCTCGTTGACAAAAACCGCCGTGCGGACAGCATAGGCGTCCGTCAGGTCGGAACCCGGGGGATAAAGCTTTGTAGCCGGCATAATTTTTCCGCCTTTTCACAGCGTTTTCATCGTCCCTGTCATAATATAGTATCATATCAGATTTTTCCTGTTAAATCAAATATAAAATAAGCATCGCCAAAACTCCCGGTATGCCAAGCACGCCGGAAACAGCCAAGGTCAGCGGCGTTACCGCCACCGGGACTGTAACCCACAGCCCCAAAAGCCATATTACCCCCAAAGCCCCAATACCGCCGAAAGCGGTATATAAAGCACAGCGCAGCAGCTTTCCGAGCCTTGCGTACAGGCTGAAAAGGATTACGCCCGATAAAATCACAGACAGCCAGATCCACGCCGATGCGGTCATGATTATAATCACCCCTTTTATAGAAAATTATAGGCTTGTACCATAATATATATGAAAACGCGGGCGGTTAAATTCCCGCTTTTATTATCGCTGGAAATATGCTATAATTACTCTGCGACTAAAATGGGCAACGGCACGGGGAATTTTTCCCGTGAGGAAAGTCCGGGCACCACAGGACAAGGATAGCTGCTAACGGCAGCCGGAGGCGACTCCAGGGCTAGTGCAACAGAAAATTACCGCCGTTATTACGGTAAGGATGAAAAGGCGAGGTAAAAGCTCACCGGGGGGCGGGAGACCGCCCTGCCGTTTAAACCCTATCCGGTGCAACACCGACAGAAGCGACAATGCGGTCCGCTATGCTTCGACGGGTGGCTTGACGTTTTGCGGCGACGCAAAGCGCAGACAGATCGTTGCCCGCGACAGAACCCGGCTTATAGTTTTAGTCGCAGCAAACCGCCCCCATCCAAAATAATTTTGGATGGGGGCGGTGTTGTAGGGGGCGCACACCTGGGCGCCCCGAATTTACCGAACAACAAAAATATTGCATCGTAGGGGCGGCAACCTGCCGCCCGCATTTACCAAAACACCCGCAATTCGTAGGGGCGACCCTTGCGGTCGCCCGAAGGGCAAAACACCCGTCACGAAACCGAATTTATTCGGTTTCGCGCCACCCTCTTTAAAAAAGAGGGTACGTCCTACGGTTGCTTTGTGATTTTTATGCGAAAGAATAAATCTTGTTGTAGCTTTACCCTCTTTTTTAAAGAGGGTGGATTCAAAGCGGTTACGCTTTGAAGACGGGTGTTTTGGTGTTCTGTTATACGCAGGGGGCGCATCTACCGCCTTCTCTTCCCCGGCTTCTGCCCGAACTGCCCCAGCAGCGCGGCGTATTTTTTTTCCAGCGCGCGGTAATTTTGCTGCATCCGCGCAAGCTCACACCGCAGGCGCACGCTCTCGGTTTCCTCGTCCGCGCCGGAATCCGTCGGGGCTTTTATGGGGTCTTCGCGCCCGGCTATCTCCGCCGCCGCCTTTTCCAGCAGGTTTTCCGTCCACACAGGGCTGTCGGGCCCCAGCTCATCCCATTGGTCCCCCAGGAAATCGCGTATTATTTTCATTTTATCTAAAGTCTTGTCCAACTGCGTCCCGCCCCTTTTCCGCGTGTTTTCCAGGGTATCAATGAGAAGCTTTTCCCATTGGTCATAAATAATGTCCCCGCCGTAGCGCGCCTGCAGTGTATCCCGCGCCTTAATGCCGATTTTCTCGCGGCCTTCCGGTGAAAGCTCCATGAGCGGGCGAAGCGCCGCGGCAAGGGTTTCGGGCGTGTCGCCGTCCGGCGTGGTTTCAGCCAGGGCGCCCATGCCCTCTTCGATCATTGAGCTTGCCGCCATGTTTGTCCGAAAACTCACCAGCGGCAGGGCAGCGGCGGCGGCTTCCACAAAAACTAAACCGAAGCCTTCAAAAATCCCCGAAGGCAGGCAGAAAATGTCGCTTTCCAAATAATGCGGGTTTGGGTCGGCGACAGAGCCTGTGAAATCCACGCGTTCTTTTATGCCCAGCTGCTTTGCCATTTCGTGGTAAAACCCCCAAAACGGTCCGTCTCCCACAAGCTTCAGCCGCCAATCGGGAAAATCCCCGCACAACTGCGCAAACGCGCGAATCAGCAGGGAAAAGCGCTTGTCCGCCTCGGAAAACCTGCCCACGCTGATTATCGTGCGGGTCTGCCTGCTTCTCCTCGCGGCAAAATCTACCTCGATAGGCGGTGGGGCGGGGTTGCCGATAGCGTGTGCGCGCGGGCGCAGAGCGGCGGGGTAAAACTGCGGGTAAACATCCATCAGAACGGTAAAAGCGTCGGCGGCATACAGTGCGCCGTAATTATGGTAAGGCTGTCCGCGCTCAAAAATATACACGCACGGGTTGCCCGGCTCGCCGATTACATACGGGATGCCGCTGCCCGAAAACAGCCGCGGCATATAGAGGAAATTGTCATCGCCAAGCGACGCCGCGCAGATATCCATCCCCGACGCCTTTATTTTTTCCTTTGCGGCTGTGCGGCCTTCCGCGCTCTCCAAATCCAGCGCAATCAGCTCATGCGGGTAATCACGCGGGGACACAGGCACCTTGCTCGATACCTTGCCCTCCTGCGCGATAATAATAACCTCATGCCCCTTGGCAATCATCCCAACCGCGAGCTGGTCGATCAGGGTTTGGATCCCTCCCCAGTCCCGTAAATGGTTAATGCTGAAAAACCCGATTTTCATGCCGCCATCCCCACTATTATTCCCGGTTTATCCAAAATAGTATTACGGCGTGTGCAATGAACCGTCCGGCAGGCGCGTCTGCGTCCAGGTGGTCACTTTGTTTTCACAGGGGTATTTCGCGGCCAATTCTTCGTTCAGGTCCATGCCCCAGCCGGGCTTGTCGTTCGCGTAGGCGTAGCCGTCTTTTAATTCGGGGCTGCCGGGGAAGACTTCGTGTAAAACATCGTTGATCCCCGCCCATTCCTGTATGCCGAAATTATGGCAAGCCAGGTCAAGATGCACATTGCCCATATGCCCAACCGGCGAAACATCGCCGGGGCCGTGCCAGGCAGTGCGCACGCCGAACGCCTCGCACAAAACAGCCAGCTTGCGCGCCGGTGTAACCCCGCCGATCTGCGTGATATGCACGCGGATAAAGTCGATCAGCCTGTTTGCGATAAGATAATCCCATTCCTTTGGGTTGTTGAAAAGCTCGCCCATCGCGATCGGCGTCGTGCAGTTTTTGCGGACCATCTCAAACCAGCTGCTCTGCTCGGGGGACAATATGTCCTCGAGGAAAAACAGGCGGAATTTTTCCATCTCCTTGGCGAGCTGTACGGCTTGGATTGCGGGGATGCGCTCGTGCGTGTCGTGCAGCAGCTCAATTTCGTCGCCGATGTTCGTGCGGATATGCTCCATCAGCTTTACAGTGTTGCGGACATATTGGTCCGGGCAGTAGTAAGAGCCTGCGGAAGATCCCGGAGGCGTGTTCAGGCCGCTCGCTTTGCCGCCGTACATACCCCATTGAACGCGGATATGGCGCACTTTTTGATCCATCCACTTGCGCACGCTCTCCTCGACTTCTTCAAGCGTGGAGCCGCTTGCGTGGCGGTAAACCGCCGCCGCTTGACGGCATTTCCCGCCCATCAGGTCATAAACCGGCATTTTTGCCATTTTGCCTTTTATGTCCCACAATGCCATGTCCACGCCGGATATGGCGTTGTTCTCCACCGGGCCGTTGCGCCAGTAGGAGTTGTTGTTCATAAGCTGCCAAAGCTCCTCGATATCGGCGGGGTCGCGGCCGACAAGCAGCGGGTCGAGGTAATCCTCCACCATGCATTTTACGGCAAGCTCGCGGTAGGCGAACGTCGCACAGCCAAGGCCGTACAGCTCCGGCTCGTTTGTTTCCACCTTGACGACGATCAGGTTGATGCCCGCCGGCGCGGTAAGTATGGCGCGTACTTTGCGGATGCGGATGTTTGACATTTAACAGCCCTCCATATAAAATAGATATAACGTGAGTATAGGTCAAAAATCCCAAAAAGTCAATCACGCCTGTTTGCATGGAACCATGCCACCGCCATAATATAGCCCATATAACCAAATCCGCAAAGCACGGCGGAGCAAACAGGCGCGGTGACTGATTTATGCCGGAAATCCTCGCGCGCGTAGATATTGGTCAGATGCACTTCCGCAACAGGTACGGCACAAGCGCTTATCGCGTCGCGTATTGCATAGCTGTAATGCGCGTATGCCCCGGGGTTGATGATTATGCCGTCTGTTTTGTCAATAACAGCTTGCTGCAGCCTTGTGATAATCTCCCCCTCACAGTTGCTTTGGAAAAACTCCGCGCCGATCCCCAGACGCCGCGCTTCAGCGAGGATGCGCCCGTTTATCTCATCCAAAGTCATCGTGCCGTAAATTTCCGGCTCGCGCGTACCGAGCATATTCAGATTCGGACCATGAATTACAAGTAACCGCATTTTTATTCTCCTTTTTATTTATATGATACGGAGGGCCGCCATGCAATACCACAGCACAAGAAACAGCAGTTTGCTTTATCCCGCAGAAGAAATACTTCTCGCACCGGCGGCACAGGACGGCGGATGCTTTGTCCCGCAGTCCATGCCGCGCCCCATGAAAGACGGCGACCTTGCGTCGCTGGCGTGGCTTTCCCACGCGCGGCGGCTTACTCATCTTATGGGGAAATTTTCCTGCGGGCCGCAGTTCGATGAGCTTGTAGGGCTTACGCAGTCGGTTTTCACTAAAGAAGCCTACGGCATCAACACGGTGCCGGTAGCAGTACGGGAAGGGCTGTATTATCTCGGGCTTTGTCATGGGCCGACAAACAGCCCCGACGATTTCATCCTGCCTGTGCTGTCAGGGCTTGGCGGCGGCGGTGAAAGCTGCTGGGCGGCGTTTTTGTGCCGCGCGGCTGTTTGGGTTTCGGGATACTGCGAGATGGTGCTGCGCAGGCACATCAGCTTCGGCAGTAAAATTGATGTGTGCGCAGGATCCCGCCGCGATTATTTAGCCGCCGCGCTCTTCGCGAGGTCGCTGGGGCTGCCGGTCGGTAAAATTATATACACAAGCGAAATATCCGCGCGCGAGATATCTCCCGGGCTTGAGCGGGCTTTCTATATGCTTTCGGGCGGGGACTGCGCCATTGTCGCCGAAGCCGCCCGCACATCTAAAATACCGGCAGGGCTTATCACGGCGATAGAAAACAGTATAGTGCAAGTAAGCTCTGTCCCGGAAGCATCGGATATTTCGGGGGATGGCGGCAAGCTGCTTATTATTGAATAACCCCCAAACTTACAAGTTTTCCCGCAGAAACTTCACAATCTCACTGCGCATATGCGCGGTTTCCATATGCCCGCAGTCGTCTATAACCATGCGCCAGTTATTGGGGACGCCGCAGCGGGCGTATTCTTCCTTCATGTCTTTGTCGATTTTGTACAGACCCTCAATCGGCGTAAGCTTGTCATATCTTCCGTTCAGGCTCAGTCGCTTGCGCGGGGCGATCAGCGCCATAATATCCGATGCCGAGAAATGCTTGAGCAGCGACGGTACATAATAATATATCCCATGCTCGTCAAGCCCGCGCGTGCGGATAAGCTCGTCGAAATCCGTCGCGCAGCAAAGGTCAACGGTTAGGGCTATGCGCTCATCCAGCGCCGCCAGCCACCAGGAGGCGGTACTGCCCAGCGAAAGCCCCATTGCGGCAAGCCTGCTTTCGTCCACATCACTGCGGCTGACAAGCCAGTCCACACTGCGCAGATAATCATACATCATCATGCCCCAAAGGACCCTGCCGTTCCAGAGCATTTCCTTGAAAAGCTCATCCTCCGTGCGGCCTGAACGGTCGCCGAAATTCCAAACGTCGATACAGGCGGCGATGTAACCGAGGCCCGTCAGTGTCTGCGCGTAAGGCTCATGGGAGCTGAAGGTCCCGTTTAAAATAAGCTCGTCCTTACCGAGCCGGTACTGCCCGCCGTGATAATGGTTGAACACCACGCATGGGAGTTTGCCATGCGCGTTTTTCGGCTTTGCGACATATGCAGGGACAGGTTCAATGCCATTTAGGTCAAGCAGGAGCGTTTCCAGGATATAGCCCCCGCAGTCCTTTTTATTCAGAAGCTCCGCGCTGATTGGGCGGCCGCGTTCGGGCAAATCGCCTAGAAGGGAATAGAGAAGCCCCCTGCTCTCCTGTTTGTCTTTGTGCATTGCCATTCGATAACCTCCGATTATTTGAATATATTTTTATTTTTAGGGATTGATATATATAACTTGTTGTAGCAGGAGGAGGCACAAATTAACCTTGCAGAAATCGAACGCGCCGCAATACGCCTCAGGGGCGTTGCCCGCCACATCCCGGTGGGGGAGAGCGCGACATTTTCACAGATGAGCGGCGCGCAAATCTATCTGAAATACGAAAACCAGCAAAAGACCGGGTCGTTTAAGATACGCGGCGCGTTCAACAAGCTGGCTTGTCTTACCGAGCGCGGCGAAATACCCGATACAGTGGTTGCCTCCAGCGCGGGGAACCATGCGCAGGGCGTGGCGTTTGCGGCGTCACTGCTTGGGGTCAGGGCAAGGATCGTGATGCCCAAAAACGCCCCGATCGCTAAAATATCCGCCACAGAGGGTTACGGCGCGCAGGTCCTGCTCCATGGCGGCGGCTACGACGATGCCTATCAAAAGGCGCTTGAAATCGCCGATGAGAGCGGTGCCGTGTTCATCCATGCCTTTGACGATGCTGATGTCATAGCGGGGCAGGGGACAGCAGGGCTGGAAATATTAAAAGACATCCCCGCAGTTGATACAGTTATCGTCCCGGCGGGGGGCGGGGGGCTGCTTGCGGGGGTTTCTTGCTGTATCAAGGAGATAAACCCGCGCGTGAAGATTATCGGCGTACAGGCAGAAGGCGCGGACGCGGTGGCGCGGTCGTTTGGGTCGCGCGGAGTAGCTTCCACAGAGCGCGCGGATACAATCGCCGACGGCATCGCGGTGAAATCCCCGGGCGCGCTGCCGCTTTCTTTGATCAACCGCTATGCGGATGATGTAGTCACGGTTTCGGACGGGGAAATCGCGGAGGCGATTTTGCTGTTGATCGAGCGTACAAAACAGGTCGTGGAGCCGGCTGGCGCGGCGTCCGTGGCGGCGGCGGTCAGCGGAAAGCTTGATTTAACCGGCAAGAAAGCCGTCTGTGTGATCTCGGGCGGAAACATTGACGTAAGCTTCATCCAAAAAATCGTGGAGCGCGGGCTTATAAGCCGCGGCAGGCAGATAAAACTGCTCGCGGTGGTGGCTGACGCCCCCGGCAGCCTGGAGAAATTCGCGCAGGTCACGGGGCGCCTTGGCGCGAATATCCTGTCTGTTACACAAAGCAGGCACAGCGCGGGGCTGCAGCTTGGCGAAGCTATGCTTCAGGCCGATTTAGAAGTAAGCGGGTTTGAGCATGGGCGACAAGTCACAGACGCACTGCGGGAAGCAGGATATACGATGGTCTGAGCGTAGCTCAGACAGGAATTACCGCCCACTCCGCCTTTTTCGCCGCGCCTTGCGTATCTTTTCAATAAGCCCGCGCGGGAAACCGCGCGGCGTTATTTCGGCAGTTGCCGCCTCTTTATGGAAAATCGAAATGACCGGAAGCAGGAACATTACAACAAACACCGCCGCGAAGCCGTTATTGTACAGGTTCAGCCCGCCGTTGAGGTCGCCGATATAGTTGGCGACATTTACGTGCAGGAATCCCGCGATAACCCCCCAGCCCCAGCCGAACATCCCCGCGAGCGGGGCAAGGCCGCTTGAAAACAGGATCGGTACAATATTTAAGCCGGCGGACGGGTCCCATGTGTTGACAAAGGCGGAAAGCACGGCGCCTGCAACAATCGGCACAACATTCCCCAAATGCTTGCCAAGGGAGCCGAAGCCCGTCATTGTGAGGATCCCGGCGACAACAGGACCGCTTAAATCAGCACCGAGCACAAGCACAAGCGTAGTTGCGAAAATACACAGCGCCGCCATATTGATAAATATACTGCCGCCGTACATTAGATAAAAATCCGTGACCAACCGCCCGTGGTGGCTGTGGATTTTACCGTAGGCGGACAGGCTGTTTTTCATGCGCGCACCGATGCCCCCGCCGCCTGTGCCGGAAAACAGCCCGGCAATTAACATGACTGCCGCGATTGAGTAAAGCAGGCAGGCAAGGAAAAAGTTATTGCCGCTGCTCCAAAAATCGGCGGGGATTACATCGATGCCCATGCTTTTCAGCACGACCGCCAGAATTGTCGCAACAATACCGCCCGCAACCCCCATGTTGTACAGGTTAAAGCCGCTGTGCAGCCTGACCGATTCGGCGGAAATAGCGGGGAATATAAACCCCACTAAAAACCCCAGCAAAATCCCGAAGAACATTTCGGCAAAGCGGCTGAACATCCCGAGGAATGCGATCTCGCTGATTGTCGGGCTGACTGTCGCCACAAGAAGCGCGGACAGGTAAAAATCGGAGAAAGGGCTTTTTACATATTTAGAGAACAGCCACACGCCGAATGTAAGCGGGATCATATTAAATACGTTTTTGCCGAAAAACGCAAACCCGATCGACAAAAACACCGCCATGACGTTCGCGCCGGTGGGCTTCTGCCCAAGCCGCAGCAGCATAAATACAGTGGATATCCCCACAACCGAAACATTCAGCAGTGCCGCCCCCATGCCCCCTATCGCGATGTAATCAGTAACCAAAATCGACCGCGATTGGATTATCCGCAAAAACCCCGCAAAAATCCCCCTCGGGCTGTCCACAGCGAAGGCCAGCGCCAAAAAGGCTACATTGACGCAGAGGATCAGCGTGAATGGCAGATACTCGCGGGTACGAAGGCGGCGAATAATTTTCATGATAATATAATCCCCGTCTGTTTTTACTTTCATTATACCGATCTATCGCGGGACAAGCAAGCGTAAATCGCGGGCAACGCCCAATTTTATGTAAAATCCGGTTTACATAAAAAAATATTATGGTATACTATTAACTGTTAACTGTCGCAAAATGATTTTTCATGGGGCTGTGCCGGAAAGCAAGCTCAATGGGGGTTCGCGGATGTCGGGCAAATCGCCGAATATAAAGATAAAAACAAAAAACTTAAACCTGCATTACGGTACCTTCCACGCGCTCGGGGATGTGACGATGGATATAAAGGAACGCAGCATCACGGCAATCATCGGACCGTCGGGCTGCGGGAAATCCACGCTGCTGCGCGTTTTTAACCGCATGAACGACCTTATCCCCTCGTGCAGGATCACGGGGGATGTCCTGCTGGACGGCGATAGCGTTTACGATAAATCCACGGATGTGGTAGAACTGCGCAAAAAAGTCGGCATGGTGTTCCAAAAGCCGAATATTTTCCCCATGAGCATTTATGACAATATCGCAATCGGCCCGAGGAGGCACGGTATTTCCCGAAAATCCCGCCTCAACGAAATCGTGGAGCGAAGCCTTACGCGTGTAGCATTATGGGATGAGATGAAGGATTCGCTGAATCGCCCGGGGCTTGAGCTTCCGGCGGGCGCACAGCAGCGCCTGTGCATTGCCCGTGCCGTGGCGGTAGAGCCTGATGTAATTCTAATGGATGAATCCTGCAGCGCGCTTGACCCGGAATCCACCATGAAGGTCGAGGAGCTGATGCTCAGCCTTGCGGAAAAGTATACTATTATTATTGTCACGCACAATATGGAACAGGCGCGGCGCGTATCGGATATGTCGGCGTTTATGATGCTCAACGAAAACAGGGTCGGAAGCCTGCACGAATACGGCCCGACGATAGAGCTGTTCACAAACCCGCAAAGCAAAGTTACAGAGGATTATATAACCGGGCGTTTCGGATAATGCGGAGGGATATATAATAAATGAAATTTATCGCAATATTACTGCTGGCGGTTTTGCTGTGTTCCTGCGGTCCCGGTACGCGCTCTGCGGTGGTCGTGGCGGGGTCAACATCGGTACAGCCATACGCGGAGGTTTTGGCCGAGGAATACGCAAAACGCTATCCCGGGCGTGATGTGGACATTCAGGGCGGCGGGTCGTCCGCGGGGATAAGGGCCGCGCAATCAGGCACGGCGGACATCGGGATGTCGTCGCGCGGGCTGTCCGGGGACGAGCTGCAGATGTGGAGCGCAGAAATAGCCAGGGACGGGCTTGCAATGATTGTCCACCCGAATAATGCGCTCGACAGCTTGACGCCCGAAGAAGTGCGCGCGGTCTATACCGGCAGGGTCACAAACTGGGGCGAGCTTGGCGGCCCCGAAGGCAGGATCCATGTAATAACCCGCGAAGAAGGCTCCGGTACACGCGGCGCGTTTGAAGATATGCTCATGGAAGGCCAGATGATAACGCTGAAAGCCATTGTGCAGAACACCAACGGCTCAGTGCGCCAGCTTGTCAGCAACGACGCAAGCTCTATCGGGTTTATCTCACTGGGGCTTGTGGACGATACGGTAAAGGCTTTGCAGCTGGACGGTGTGGAAGCTACAGGTGAAAATGTGACAAACGGCAGCTATATGCTGTTCAGGCCGTTTATCTTCGTTTCGGAAGGCGAACCGGACGGTTCTGTCATGCAGTTCATAGAGTTTACCATGTCGCCGGAGGGGCAGGCGATACTGGCAGGCGAGGGCCTTGTGTCAAGCGGGGAGGTGGCGCGGCGGTGAAAAACGGCTTCAAGGACAAGCTTTCGGAGCGTGTGTTTTTAGCGCTCGCGCTGTCGTCAATTTCGGCGATTGCGCTGATTACCGTGTTTATCGTCATACAGGGCGCGCCTATAATCGGCAAGGTCGGCCTGCGCGATTTTATCTTCGGCATGACATGGGCGCCGAGCCAGGGCAAGTTCGGTATCTTCCCGATGATTATAGGCTCTCTTTCCGTCACACTGGGCGCGGTGGTTTTAGGCGTACCTGTAGGCATCTGCGGCGCGGTGTTTCTTGCGGAATTCGCGCCCGCCGCTGTGCGCAACCTGTTCCGCCCGGCGATCCAGCTTCTGGCGGGTATACCGTCGGTTGTTTACGGTTTTTGGGGGCTTATTTTCATTGTCCCGTTTATCCGCGACAATTTAGGCGGGCCGGGCCTGAGCATTTTAGCGGGTTCGATCGTCCTTGCGATTATGATTTTGCCTACTATCATCACAATATCGGAGGTCCAGATTCTTGCACTGCCCCGCCAATACAAAGAAGGCGCGCTCGCCCTGGGCATGACGCATTGGCAGGCGATTTACAGTGTGCAGCTCCCCGCGGCAAAATCCGGGATCGTGGCGGCTGTAGTACTTGGGATCGGCCGCGCGATGGGCGAGACCATGGCGGTAATTATGGTTTTAGGCAACGCCCCCGGGATACCTACATCAATTCTCGACCCTGTCAGGACGCTTACCACAAACATCGGCATTGAGATGGGGTATGCGGCGGGGGACCACCGCCAGGCGCTGTTCGCAACAGGGATCGTGCTGTTTGTCATCATCATGATTTTAAATATAACCGCCCAATTCATCACAAGGAAGAAATGAGCCGTTGACCAATGAAAATTAGCGCGCGCACAAGTGAAAAGATCGCTAAAACACTTATATGGACAGCCGCTGTTTTTGTGCTGGCGGTATTGATGTTTATCATTCTATATATACTTGTAAAGGGCCTGCCTGTAATAAATTGGGGCTTTTTGACGCAGGTGCCGCGCAGTATGGGGCGCGAGGGCGGCGTTTCGTCCACTATTGTCGGTACGCTGATGGTCACGTCGGTTGCGGTCCTGATCGCCGCGCCGTTCGGAATAGGCACAGCATTCTACCTTGCCGAATACACCAAAGGCGGCTTTATAACCCGCGTAATCCGGTTCAGCGCGGAATCCTTGGCGGGGATCCCGTCCATTGTTTACGGGCTGTTCGGCTTTATCTTTTTTGTCATTTATCTCGACCTCGGCTGGTCGGTGCTTTCAGGCGGGCTTACGCTTGCGTTTATGATTTTACCCACGATCATACGCACATCGGAGGAGGCGATCCGCTCGGTGCCGAAAATTTACCGCGAGGTAAGCTTTTCGCTGAGCGCAACAAAAACGCAGACAATTTTTAAAGTCGTGCTTCCGTCGGCACTGCGCGGGATCGCTAACGGGATAATACTGAGCATCGGGCGCTGTATCGCGGAAACCGCCGCAGTAATGCTCACCGCCGGGTCGGCACTGCGGATGTCGCGCTCCCTGTTCGACCCGACAAGGACCATGGCGGTGCATTTCTATATCTTAGCGGTAGAAGGCATATCTATGGAAAACGCCTACGGTACAGCCGCGCTTTTGATAATTATCATTTTCTTGATAAACGTCGTCGCGAACACGCTCGTCAACCGTTTTGTGAGGTAGGTAAAATGCCGGATAAATTTAAGATTGAAAAATTGAGCTTTTACTTTAAAGACAAGCGGGTCATCAACTCACTTGATTTGAGCATCCGCGCCAATGAAATTTTGTCGGTGCTGGGCCCCGCAAACAGCGGGATCACGACTCTGCTGCGGACGCTCAACCGCCTTTGCGACACAGACCATGACGTGCGTATTGAAGGCGACATACTAATGGACGGCAAAAGCATTTTCGCACCAGATATAAGCGTCACAGAACTGCGCCGTAAAGTAGGCATGGTGTTCGAGGTACCGACGCCGCTGCCGCTTTCCATCTTCGACAACATTGCCTACGGGTTGAGGGTCGGGGGCAGGATCGGCAAAAAAGAGGCCGCCGAGCGGGTGGAATACGCACTGCGCACGGCGGCGCTGTGGGACGAGGTAAAGGACAGGCAGCACATCCCCGCAATGAGCCTTTCGGGCGGACAGCAGCAGCGTATGTGTATTGCCCGGGTAATAGCAATGGACCCGCAGGTCATACTAATAGACAGGTCATGCTCCGGGCTGGATCCGATATCCACGGCGAAAATCGAGGAATCGCTGTCACAGCTCAAAGAACGGTTCACAATCATACTCGCGCCGCATAATGTACAGCAGGCAATCCGTGTTTCCGACCGCGTGGCGTTCATGCTGATGGGCAGCTTGGTGGAGGAAGGCACGGGCGAAAAAGTTTTCGGGGACCCGGATGACCGGCGCACCAGCGACTATATTACAGGAAGATTTGGATAGGGGGATTAGATATGAGGATGAGAAGCAGGTTCGACGACCAGCTAAAGGACCTTAACAACGCGCTGATTGAAATGGGCGCGATGGTAGAAAACGCCATATCGGAGGCTTGCAAGGCGCTCATCGAGCAGGACACCACGCTCGCCGGGCAGGTCATCGACAACGACGACGAGATCGACAACATGGAGGAAACAATAGAAACCATGTGCAGCAGGATTATTTTACAGCAGCAGCCGGTCGCGGGCGACCTGCGGCTGGTTATGGCTGTGTCCAAAATCGTCACCGACCTGGAGCGCATCGGCGACCATGCCTCCGATATCTCGGAGCTTGCCATATTCCTCGCAGGCAAGCCGTATGTAAGAAAGCTCGAGCACATCCCGCAAATGGCAAAGGCGACAACAAAAATGGTCACAAAGGCAATCAACGCCTATGTCCGCAAAGACTTGGAGCTTGCTATGGAGGTCATAACCTACGACGATATTGTAGACGAGCTTTTCAGCCTCGTAAAAGACGACCTTGTCGGGCTGATAAAGGAAAACAAGGACGACAGCGACAGGGCGATTGATTTAATCATGGTTGCGAAGTATTTCGAGCGCATCGGCGACCACGCCACGAATGTGGCGGAGTGGGTGGTGTTTTCTTTGACCGGGGAGCATCGTCACAGCATACGGGGCGAGTAGATTTATATTTGCCCGGAGAGATTGCATATCACAATTAAATTTGATATAATGCATATATATGAAAGGGGTGGTGACGCATCGGGGAAATAACAGGCATGGTCTTTGGGGTACAGCACTTCTCCATCCATGACGGGAACGGCGTAAGGACCAATGTTTTTCTTATGGGCTGCCCGCTGCGCTGTTTATGGTGCCATAATCCCGAGGGCATATTGAAAACGCCTTCGCTGTCCTTTTCCGCGGACAGGTGTACAGGCTGCGGGGCGTGTTTTTCACTTTGCCCCGAAGTACATCAGACAGAAGGCGAAGCGCACATATTAAAACGGGAAAACTGCCGCGGCTGCTTTGAATGTGTAGCCGTGTGCAAGGGTCACGCGCTCGAACAGGTGGGGCGCGAAATGACACTCAGTGAAGTCATGGACGATGTAATGCGCGATAAGCGCTATTACGATGCAAGCGGCGGCGGCGTCACGCTTTCGGGCGGGGAGCCTATGTCGCAGTTTGAGTTTACAAAAGCGGTCCTGGAATCGTGCAGGGAAGCGGGCATAAATACCGCGATGGAAACCTGCGGAGTTGCCCCGCAAGCTAATTACGCACAGATACTCCCTTTGGTGGACACGTTCCTTTACGACATCAAAGAATCCGACCCCGCACTGCACCGGCAGTACACCGGGGCGGACAACGCTTTAATTTTAAGCAACCTTGCGTTTTTGTCTGAGAGCGGCGCCAGGATTATTTTGCGTTGCCCGATTATACCCGGGCTTAATGACCGCCCCGCCCACTTTGAGTTTATCGCCGCGCTTTCAAAAAAACACCCGGGGGTGGAGGGTATTGAGCTTATGCCTTATCACAAGCTCGGGGTTTCAAAAACCTCGCGCATGGGGCTGGACAGGCAGGAAAGCTACGAAGCGCCATCTGACGAAACTGCGGCGCACTGGAACGAAGCGGTCCTGGCGGCGGGCGGAAAAATCGTTGAGTATTAGACTTTATAAATAAGGAGAGGTTTAGCATGATTACTACTTTGGACAGCAGGGTCGCACGTTTGCGCACGCATACAGACACCATCAATAACGCGGGGCTGTACCGTTCGGCCGCCTACGGCTTTATCGGGGACAGCCTGCGTGCAAGCGTGGGCCAGCCCATCCAGCTGCGCCGCGCAAGGGGCATCGCGAACATACTCGATAATGTCGAGCAAATCGTGTTCCCGGACGAGCCTATTGTAGGTTCAATGATGGGCCTGTGGACGCTTGAAACGGAGGTCCCGAGCTACGAGGATCAGAAAAAAACCGCAATCGCCGCTGTTGAGGATTATTTAAGGCGCAGGGCGGAAAGCGAAGCCGCAAAGGCGAAAAACCCCGAGGAGGAGGTTTTCAAAAGGCCGGCGCGCTGGTCGCTTATGTCCCGTGTCCACCATGACGCCAGCCTGACCTACAGCGATTACCAAAAAATGCTCGCGGATATGGAGGAGCATTTCTCCGGCGAAGACATAAAGCGGTATGAGATCGGCAGCGCGCTGGAGCCTGTCCTGCGCATCCGCCACAACGAAGAGGACCGCAAGCTAATGGACGCCCTGCCCTGGAGCCCCTGCAACCATGTTGGGCTGGATTACAACGCGGCGCTGGTCAAAGGGCTTGGGCGTATGCGCGATGAGATAAACGCGTACCGTGCCGCAACCGATGACGCGGACAAAATCGAGTTCTATGATTCCGCCGATATCGTTATCCGCGCGATGATCGCTTTTATTAAGCGGTATGCGCAGACTGTGCGCAAAGCCGCAGAGTCCGGCGATGACGATTTTGAACGCAAGCAGGAGCTTGAAATGATGGCGGACATCTTGGACAAGGTAAGCGAGTCCCCGCCGGAAACCTTCCGCGAGGCACTGCAGGCTTTGTGGATGTTGCATATTATGTCAAACCTTGTGGGCGGCACGGCAATGTCCTTTTCGCGCTTCGACCAGTATATGCTGCCCTTCTATGAGCGCGATATGGAAAACGGCGTGGCCCGTGAAGAAATCGCCGAGCTGCTCTGCTGCTTCTGGCTGAAAATCAACGAGCCTAAGATCCGCACGGTTCAAAGTATGACAGTGGGCGGCACACGCCCGGACGGCGGCAGCGGCGACACTGATTTTACAAAGCTTTGCCTTGAGGTTGCCGGGGAAATGAAGCTCCCGTATCCCAACATAGCCGCGCGCGTGTCGAAGAAAACCCCGGATTGGCTGTACGACTCTATCGTCGAAACCATCAAAGCCGGATGCGGCCAGCCGATGATCCTGAACGACGATGTATTTGCCGAAAACTATAAGAAGCTCGGGTATTCCGACGACTTTGCCTACGACTACTTCAATATGGGCTGTGTCGAGATGATGATCCAGGGCAAAACACCGCTTTGGGCAGGCGGCGGCGGCGCGGGCTACATGAAGTGCCTGACAGAAGTTTTGGCGGAGTGCAACAAAGGCGAGCTGGCGGCCGACAGTTTCGAGGAGTTCATGGGGCATATACTGGCGAAAATACGCGAGGCTCTCAAACGCAGCCGCGAAGGCGCGCAAAAACGCAAGAAGTCCCTGGAGAATGTCTACGACCCGCTTTGCTCCATACTCATGCAGGACTGCATAGCGCGCGGCAAGGATATGTTCCACGGCGGCAGCGCAGGGCCGATCCACATGACCATGGGCGCGTCGAGCATCGGGACCATGGCGGATTCCCTTGCGGCGATCAAGAAATTCATCTATGATGAAAAAAGGCTTACGCTGTCTCGGCTCATGGAAGCGATGGACGCGAACTTTGAAGGCTACGAGGACATCCTTGTGATGCTGGACCGCGAGAACCAGTGCTTCGGCAACGACATAGACGAAACCGACGAAATCGCAAACCGCGTTTTCCAAGAGGTCACAAACACGATATTTGAGCTTAACAGCCTTGGGGACGAGGACAAGTATGTTTCAACATTTTTCAGCTATTTCACCCATGTGCTGACGGGCGAAGCCACAAAGGCCACGCCGAACGGGCGGCTTGCGGGCAAATCCCTTTCCGACAGCATGGCGCCCAGCCAGGGGAAAGACGTCAGCGGGCCGACCGGCTACCTGAATTCCGCGCTGAAGCTGGACCCGGCGCTGGTCACGGGGGGATACGCGCTTAACTTTAAAATCAACCCGTCCCTCACAAAGGGCGCCCAGGGCTCGAAGGCGCTCAAGGGTTTGCTGAAGGCATTTTTCATGAGCGGCGGCCCGCAGATTCAAGTAAACTTTGTCGACGCCGACGCTTTGCGCGCGGCCCAGGCCGACCCCGAAAAGCACCGCAACCTGGTGGTGCGCGTGGGCGGCTACTGCGAATACTTTGTAAACCTTGACAGGGCGCTCCAGAACGAAATTATCGAGCGTACCGCGCATGACGCGTAATCTTAATCCGTTTAAAGAAAGGGGACACACAGCATGAGAGTAAAAGCGGCCCGCCTGTACGGCAAAAATGATCTGCGGCTGGACGAATTCGATTTCCGTGAGATCAAACCGGACGAGGTCCTGGCAAAAATCATCTGCGACGGCGTATGTATGTCCAGCTACAAAACGCTCCAGAGGGGCAAGCTGAGGTCTGTCTATCCGCCGGGCAACGAAGCCGCGCCCACAATCATCGGGCATGAGATGGCGGCAGAGATCGTGCAGGTCGGCGAAGCCGTCGCCGGCAAATATAAAATCGGCGACCGTTTCGGCATCCAAGCCGCCACGCCCTGGGGCGCGCCCGGGTATTCGTTCGCGGAATTCGGCGGCGCGTCAACACATATGATCGTCCCGCCGCATATCCTGCCGTCGGAATATGTGATCTGGTTCGACAAGGATATGCCGTTCTATTACGCCGCGCTGGGTGAGCCTTATGCCTGTATAATCTTTGCGCTTTACAGCAATTTCCATACAAAAAGGCTTACACGCGGCATCACCATGGGCATACAGGAAGGCGGGAACATGGCGATTATGGGCGGCTGCGGGCCGATGGGCTTCGGCGGGGTCGAGCTTGTTTTAGGCATGGAAAAACGCCCCGCCACGCTGATTGTCACCGATGTAGACCAGGCGCGGATTGACCAGGCGGCGAAGGTAATCCCGCCCGAATACGCCGCCCAAAAAGGCGTAAAGCTGATGTATGTGAACACCGCGGAAATGGCGGACCCTGTCGCCGGACTGCGGGAGCTTACCGGGGGCGAGGGCTTCCACGATATCTTTATTATGTGCCCGATCAAGGAAGTCATCGAGCTTGCGGACGCTGTGTGCGCCTATTCCTGCTGTATCAACTTTTTCTCCGGCCCCGTAGATACAGAACTGAAAG